>JACSSI010000318.1 GCA_014879345.1 Anaerolineae bacterium
ATAGCTGGTATATAGTAGACGCGGAAGGCCAGACGTTAGGTCGTTTGGCTACCCAAATCGCCGCTGTATTGCGCGGCAAGCATAAGACCATTTTTACACCTCATGTGGATTGTGGTGATTATGTGATTGTTATTAACGCTGAAAAGATTCATGTCACTGGTCAACGGCTACAGCAGAAGAAGTATTATCGTCACTCTGGCTATCCTGGTGGATTGAGTGAAATCTCGCTGGCTGATCAGTTGGAACGTTTCCCAACACGTCCTATCGAATTGGCCGTGAAGGGTATGCTGCCAAAGAATAAATTGGGACGCAAGATGTTCAAGAAACTGAAGGTGTATGCTGGACCAGAACACGAACATGCAGCCCAGCAGCCTGTTCCGATGGAGCTTTAGGAGAGAGAAATGGCTGATAGAAAATATATCGAAGGAATTGGTCGCCGTAAACGTGCTTCTGCACGGGTGCGTATTTACCTGGATGGCGATAGCAATGGCGATTTCATGGTCAACGACAAGGAAGTTAAGGAGTTTTTTCCTCGCTTCGGTGATTATGAGACATTGATTGGCCCCTTGGAAGATAGTGAGTTGTTGGGCAAAGTCGATGTCACTGTTCATATTGAAGGTGGCGGTGTCACTGGTCAGACTGGTGCGGTGCGCCTGGGTTTGGCTCGCGCTTTGGTAAAATACGATGAGAATCTGCGTGGTGTGCTGCGTTCGCACGGTCATTTGACCCGCGATGCTCGCATTAAGGAACGTAAGAAACCAGGTTTGAAACGTGCGCGTAAGGCTCCGACCTATACCAAACGTTAAACCAATTTCGATTGTTGATTTAAGATTGACGATTGTTGAAATACAAAAATTAGGCGAGTCTTGTACTCGCCTTTTTGCTTTGGAAGGTAAAAAGATTCAAGATTGAGGATTAGAGATTAAAAATCATTATTTTTCAATCTTCAATCTTTGTTCTTTGGATATGTTGGAGTGCAGTATGACGATTACAGTGGTTGGTTTGGGACCGGGCAACGGCCGTTTTCTCACAAGAGAAGCATGGCAAATTTTATCAGAGGCGGAGTCGGTCTATTTACGCACGATTCGACACCCGGCCGTGGCTGATTTGCCGAAAAATGTGACGGTGGCAGGGTTTGACCACATTTATGAGACGGCTGATAGTTTTGAGCATGTATATGCTCAGATTGTGGCCGAACTGTTGGCTAAAGCCGAGGTCGGCGATGTGGTCTATGCGGTGCCGGGGCATCCCCACATGGGGGAATCGACGGTGACAGCGTTGGAAGTGGCTGCCAAAGAAGCGGGCGTATCTGTCAAGATTGTGCCTGGGTTGAGTTTTTTGGAGCCGATGTTAACGGCCGTTTCCCTCGATGGCCTTGGTGGTATTCAACTGTTTGATGCGCTTGAACTATTGGCATTCCATTACCCGCCCGTCAACCCGGATGTGCCGCTGCTGCTGGGGCAGGTGTATAGTCGCTTGGTGGCTAGTGATTTGAAGTTGGTGTTAACGGCCGTTTATCCCGAAGAACACACCGTGCAGCTCATTCACGCCGCTGGTATGCCCGAACAAATTGTCGAAGAAGTGCCGCTGTACGCCATCGACCACAGTGAACATATCAGCCACCTGACCAGCCTGGTTGTGCCAGCGCTGCCTAATCCCGGCTCGTTAGCCCGTCTGGCGGAAACGGTAGCTGTGTTACGCAGTCCTGAGGGATGTCCCTGGGATCGAGAACAGACGCCGCAAAGTATGCGTTCAGGTTTCCTGGAAGAGGCGAGTGAAGTGCTAGAAGCATTGGATATACAAGATGATGAGCTGCTGCGCGAAGAGTTGGGCGACATGTTGTATCATCTCGTGATGCAGACGCAGATGGCCTCTGAAGAAGAAATTTTTCGCTTGCCAGAAGTGATAGCGGGCATTGATGCCAAGCTGCGCCATCGTCATCCACATGTGTGGGGCGACCTGGCAGTGGCTGACAGCGACGAAGTGGTGCGCAACTGGGAAGCAATCAAGCAAAAAGAGAAAGCAGACCGTTCGACTTCCCTGGTAGATAATGTGCCGAAAACGCTGCCAGCCTTAGCCCGTTCGCAAAAGATACAAGACCGCGTGTCAAAAATAGGTTTTGACTGGCCTAATGTTGCCGGTGTCTATGCTAAATTGGCAGAAGAGATTGGCGAAGTACAAGCCGCACATACCCCGGCAGAGCGTCAGGATGAACTGGGTGATTTGCTCTTTGTGGTGGTAAATTTGGCTCGTTGGCTGGATGTGGATGCGGAAAGTGCGCTGCGCGAAGCGACGCTAAAATTTAGTCAGCGTTTCCGGCAGGTTGAGCAGTTGGCGGCGGAACGAAAGATTGATATTTCACAATTGGACTTGGCGGGTATTGATGTTTTGTGGGAAGAAGTGAAGCAGAATCATTTACGTTAAAATTTGTTAACTTGCCAAAGTGTCCTAGCTTGGCTAAAGTATGAGTGGAGGAACACACGAAGGAGAGACTGTGCAAGCTGTATTGAGTGTCATCATCTCGTTACTGGGAGCCATTGGTATTTTAGCCGCGATTTTCTTTGGACTGCGAGCCTTGTCTTCCCGTTTGCAAATGAGCAAGCAGGCTTATGGGGTGGGGCAGTTAGAATCACGTCGGTCGATGCAAAAGGATTTGATTTGGGCCGGAATGGCCTTGATTGTCGGCTTGATTTTCCTGGGCGTGTATGCGTTGTTACCAGATGGAAGTGAAGCGGCTGCGCCGGCACCAGAGCAAACGCCTGTGCCTGAGACCACAGTCGAATCCATTGAAACGGAACAAACGGACGCTGCGACTGACACAGCACAAAACACGCCTGAAGCTACCAACAGTCCCACCCCTGTGCCGTTTCCTGAAGCACAAGTGACGGTGTTGCCGACGAATCCGCCTGCACCCTCGCCCACCTCTGTCCCCACCGCCACCCCAGAACCTGAATTGCAAACGGCCGTTGTTGCCAGTGGCGTTGGTGTTTACTTACGCCAAAACCCTAGCACAACTGCGCCCGATATTGAATGGCTGCTCGATGGTACACAGCTTGTGGTACTACCGGATAGACAAGATGCAGATGGCTACACCTGGGTTTTGGTACGTACAGCCGAAGGGAATGAAGGCTGGGTGGCGACAGATTTTATTGAGATTGCGCCGTAAAAACTGTTAATCGTCAATAATTAATTGTCAATTGTTAACGCTGAACGTGCTCCATTAACAATTGACGATTGAAAAATAACATTTGACAATTATTTTCTCCTTATTGCTCGTACATCCAGCGCATAAACCCCTTGCCCGGCAGCTAGCACCCGCAGTGGATTGATTTCTATTTCTGCAATTTCTGGAAAATCAGAGACGAGTTGGCCTAAGCGATAAAGGGTGTCGAGAACGGCCGTTTTATCCCCCGCTTCTATATTTCTAAAACCAGCCAGTTTTTTGCCCGCCCAGGTGTTGCCTAACAAATAGTGAGCATCCGCTTCCGTGAGTGGCGCCAGGGCAAAGGCCACATCTGCCAATCCTTCCACCTCCACACCGCCTGAACCAAACATGATGACAGGACCAAACTGCGGGTCTTGCACTGCGCCGATAATCACCTCTTGCCCGGCTGGAATCATGGGTTGGATGTGAACGCCCTCGATTTTGGCATGAGGGTAGGTGGCGGCTGCTTTCTCGATAAGGCTTGTGTAATTCTGGGCGACGGCTTCTGGTGTGGTGACGTTGAGTATCACACCGCCCATGTCGGATTTGTGCAGGATGTCGGGGGAGGCGATTTTGAGGGCGACGGGGTAGCTGATGGTGTTGGCAAGGGAAACGGCCGTTTCCACCGAATCAGCCAGTTCCAAAACAGGTACACGGATGCCATAAGCTGTTAAGAGTTGACCAAGAGCCTCAGTTGACAGCCCACCCAAAGGGAGGGGGACTTGCCTCTCCCGCCTTCGAGGGAAGACTGAGAGGGGGGCTTGCGCTAAAAATTCAGATCGTTGTGCCAAAACCGCCAGCGCCCTGGCTGCCCGTTCCGGAAATGGATACTCTGGCACATGAGCGGCGCGGAAATGCTGCGCCGCCTCGGGAATAAGCCGGTTCCCCATGAGCGCCACCACGACGGGCTTGTCGGCGGTGGTGATGACAGGAATGAGCGCGTGCGCCACAGCGCCGGCGCTGAACATGGGCGGCGGCGGCAAAATCACCATCGCGCTGTGAACTTGTTCATCAGCCAGCAAAGTCTGCAAACACTGCGCGTAGTCATTTGGCGAAGCCGAAGCCAGCATATCCACAGGATTGTGCAGGCTGGCAAACGGTGGCAGGATGGCTTGCAGTTGTGCCACCGTATCTTCATGAAGTGGCGCTAATTGTAGACCATTCGCTTCTAGCGCATCGGCAGCGGTGACACCGGGGCCACCGGCATTGGTCAGCACAGCCACGTTCCGCCCGGTGGGCAGCGGACACCAGGCTAACGCTTTGGCCCAGTCGAACTGCTCCTCGCTGCTTTGGGCGCGGATGACACCGGCACGACGGAAGGCGGCGTCGAAGGCGGATTCGCTGCCTGCCAATGCGCCGGTATGGGAAGCCGCCGCCTGCTGCCCGCTGGCAGTGCGCCCCACTTTATGCACGATGACTGGTTTCTGCTGGGTCACTTGGCTGGCCTGTTGGATGAAAGAACGGCCGTTTTTCACCCCTTCCATATACATCGTGATCACCTTGGTGTGTGGGTCGTTGGCGATGGCAGCCAGCATGTCAGTCTCGCTCACGTCAGCCTGATTGCCCAGGCTCACCAGCCGCGAGAAACCAAAGCCTTGCCCAAATGACCAGTCGATGAGGGCGGCGCAGATAGCTCCGGAATGGCTGATGAAGGCGATGTCGCCAGCATTGGGGCCGGGCGGGGGTAGGAAGGTGGTATCGAGCGGCAGATGGGTGTCGAGCAGGCCGATGCAGTTGGGGCCGATGAGGCGCATCTGGTACTGCCGGGCAATATCCAGGCATTCGGTTTCCAGCGCTGCGCCCGTTTCATCCGTTTCGCGGAAGCCGCCGGAAGCGATGATGGCGGCGCGAATGCCCCGTTCGCCGCAGGCTGCCAGTGTCTGTGGCGCAAATTGGGCGGGGATGAGCAGCACGGCCAGATCAACGGGATCAGGAACGGCGGTGAGGGTGGGGTGTAACGGCCGTTCCCACAACATGCCGCTCTTTGGATTCACAAAATGAATGGCTCCCGGATAACCGCTCTGCACTAAATTCCGAGCCACACCGAAACCCAAACTAGTGGGCTTGGTGGAGGCACCAATGAGGACGATGCCTTTTGGTTCAAAAAATGGGGTCAGGCTGGGATCAGTATGAAATGTCATGGTTTTTTGTGGGATGGCGGCTTGGAAACGGCCGTTATTTTCGCGGACGTACGGGACCAGATGTTTCCAGGCTGCTCATCAACTTTTGCGTAGCCGTGGCAATCTCTTGCACGGCTTGTTCAAACACTGCTTCATTGGCTTTGGAGGGCTGCCGATAGCCGCTGATCTTGCGCACGTATTGCAGCGAAGCGGCGTAAATGTCGGCTTCGGTGGGTGGGGGATCGGTGTGGTATAGGGTTTTGATGCTGCGGCACATAAATCACCTCATATTGTATGATTTAGATTTCTCTAAAGGCGCTTGGCGACCAACAAGGTCAGGTCGTCGGACTGGGTGGCAGAACCGGCGAATTGGGAAACGGCCGTTACCACCCCCGCTACTATCTCTTCTGCACTGCCTTTCCCCACAGCCGTCAGCGCTGCTTTTAAGCGTTCTTCACCAAAAAAGCCGCCCGCCTCGTCCCGCGCCTCGGTGACGCCATCCGTATACAACAAAAGCACATCACCAACAGCCAGCACAGCCTCTTCCTCGATGCATGATACATCTCGGAAAGCGCCTAGCAAAAAGCCCTTTGTGGGTAACGCTTCGACGCTGCCACTGGCGTGGCGCAGGCACAACGGCGGGTCATGTCCGGCGCTGGCATATTGCAAACCGCCCGTCTCCACATCCAAAATGGCATAGAGCGCACTCAGGAACAGGGGCGACTGGTTGTCGTTGATGATCAACTCGTTGACACGCTGCAATACCTGGGCGGCTGAGTTCGTTTTGCCCGTTTCCGCGCGGATGAGTGTGCGGGCGACGGCCATGTACAAGGCGGATGGCACGCCTTTGCCGGTCACATCTGCAATCACCAGGCTCAGTTTGTGGG
>JACSSI010000319.1 GCA_014879345.1 Anaerolineae bacterium
CCGTACCTTTGGGATGCTTCGTTTCACTCAGCATGACACGAGTAAAAACCCATGAGTTCCCAAAGACCCTTAACAATTTACCCCCTAAGAGACTGTTTTAGACAAAAGCAGTTGCTGCATTCGCTGTTTCGGCTCAAGTGGAGCCATAGGAATGTGGAAAAAGTTGCTGTAGCAGAAGCGTCGGTCATGACTGTGACCGACGCTTTTGTTTTCATGCCACAGGCATTGAGCCACTGCTTTAGACCAGCTTGTTGAACGATATTTTTGAAACGAAAGAGAGGGCTGCAGTGTATCCGTCGCCGCTTGATAGCTAAAATGACAGGAGGCTGCCATGGATATCTGATGTCCGTCCCAGCACCGTTAACGCTGCGGCTGCTCAGTCCATTATTTTGAAAGGGTCATGACCTCAATGTGACCTGAGCATGACCATTGCCACATCTCATCTTGATCATTGAACGGTATCCTAAGAGCAATGAAATCAAAATTCAATCTTTGGAGAACGTGATGAAAACCCAACAAGAAAAAATGAGATTTATATGGTTAGCAATTTATACCGCTTTGTCATTCTTTGTCATTGGACGCTGGCAGTTCCCGGCGGCGGCCTGGGTGGCGCCGATTTTTGCGCTTCGTTTTTATCGTGACAGCGAAAAGGGTGGACGGGCTTTTTTGTGGCTGTGGCTGGCAACGGCCGTTCCCACCATCATCGCCTGGCATAACGCCACCGCCATACACGCTTTTGGCGCAATCGTCGAACCCATTTTCTTCTTTATCATGGTTCCCGTTGCGCTCATTCCCCTGGTTGTGGATCGACTCTACTATCGGCGATGGACGCGAAACGGCCGTTCCCCCTTCTGGTTGACGCTGGTTTTCCCCATCAGTGTGGCAGCAGTCGATTTCTTCTCTGCTTCTGGCAGCCCCTTTGGCACGTTTGGCGCAGCCGCGTACTCACAGGCTGGCTTTACGGCATTGATGCAGATAACGGCCGTTACCGCCATGTGGAGCATCCCCTTTATCACCAGTTGGTTTGCCAGCACCGCTGTCTATGTGTGGGAAAATAACTTTCAATGGACAAAAATCAGCCGGGGCGTTGTCATTTTTAGCGGCGTCATGCTGCTGCTGTTCGGTTTTAGCTTTGGCCGCCTGGCTCTGGCCGATGCGCCACAACAGGAAACATTAATCGGCGGCTTTTCACTGCCGGAAGAAGGGCTGGCAGCCACGATGACACTGTTGCGAGATGGCGATGAAGCTGCTTTCCGGGAAGAAACGGCCGTTCTGCACGCCCAGCAGTTAGCACAAGCACAAAGTATGGCTCAGGCTGGCGCCAAAATTGTTGTGCTGCAAGAAGGGGCGGGCATGGGATTTCCTGAAGAAGTGGATACGCTGCTCACCAACGCCGCTGCACTGGCGCAAGAAGAAGACATCTACCTGGTACTGTCCACCGCCACCATCGATCCGGCCGGAGAAGAACCATTCCATAATGTCGTCCGTATCATCGACCCCAACGGCGAGGTAGTTCTTGAACATTATAAATACGGGGGTACACAGTTTGAAGGCTCCGTCAGCGGCAGCGGCGAACTGCAAACGGTGGAAACACCCTATGGCACATTAAGCGCAGTTATTTGCTGGGATGCCGACTTTCCCACAGCCATCAAACAAGCCGGTGAGCAGGACGTGGATTTGCTCTTTGTACCTTCAAATGACTGGCTGGAGCTGCGTGATATTCATGACGGCATGGCAGCGTTCCGCGCCGTAGAAAATGGTATGACAATTTTCCGCCAAACGGGTGATGGGGTCTCTGGCGTGACGGATGCCTACGGCCGTACCGTCAACCGCGTCGATATGTTTGAGACAGAAAACCCAGGCGCCTGGGGCAACGAACAGATGGTATTGACCCCGATTGGCTCTGTAGACACCCTGTACCCGCAGGTTGGCGACGCCGTTGGTCAAATCATGTTCATCGGTCTGATTGGTTTGCTGATTTTTGCCTGGATCAAGCGTAAACCGAAAGACGAATAATTGAGTAATCCTTAGGTACAAACAGCAATTCTCAATTTGAAACCTAGTAGGGGTGGGACAGGCGGATCATGTTTTTGCCAATCACCAACGCCTTTTCTCCCGCCTGTCTCACCCAAGTTTGCGCGATTTGTGCCATCTTGGGCGAGATGGCGCGGTGAAAAAACCTATTGTTTCGGCAAATAGTCGCCGCGCCATCCCGCCTCTACCCTGTAGCGTCGCTAAATTGAGAATTACTGAGATACAAGATGGTAGCTAAATATCAGATGCATCTGGGTAAAATTGGGCAAAGGGATAGTCGCTCCCGGCCAGTTTTTTTGAGCAAAATTCCAGAATACGATGCTTATCGGCCGCCGCAAGAGATTCGTGACGTTGTAGAGAGCCACTCTTGAAAAACGTGTCGCCAGATGCCAGAAAATTCGGCGGCATCATTTCAAACTGTTCTTCATGGGCTTTCATGTAATCGAAGCTGCACTTCTCGCCGATTTGTAACAGCTCTGCCTCAGTCAACGTCACCTCTAAAAAGGAAGCAACCTGTTGGATGACGGCCGGAAGATTGTGTTTCATCTCCTCAAAATGGATAAAAAGCACATTGGGGCGTGTTTGTGACCATTGCCAAAATCCGGCTACGTGATCGGGCCAACTCGCCCACCACATCTGATTGCTGCAAAACCAATCCAGCAGCACATCATCCGAAGGCGTAAACGGTTCGGAAAGCGCGTGGAAAAAATCGACGATGCTACGATAACAACTGGCGGGATGTCGGGTAACATAAATGTATTTAGCCGTAGGGCTATAAGGGCATAGGGAAGAGGGTAAATGTGTTTTAATGAGTCGGGTACTGTTTTCCCCAATAAGTGGTGCGGCTGTTACGGAAACACCATTGAAGGATTCCAGCCAGGGGCTTGTGGCATATAGATGTCTGTGACCAGCATCGCTGAAATCACCCTGACCGTGCATCAGTGTCTCATAAGCCAACTGCTGCATCCAGGTCGTGCCACATTTCATCTGGGTGACTACAAAGAGATCATTGGACTGTGGAGTGTAATGTACGGCCTGGGTGAAACTTTTGTGATTACAATTGTTGGCTGGCGCATATACGCCATCATAAGTAATCGTGAATTGGTTGGGGTTGGACATGTAGCCGGAGAGCGGACGCAGTAGTGGACGAATGAAACGGCCGTTTCTGGCGACTTTCTGTTTAAAACGCTGCCGTTCCGCAAGTGGACGACCGAAGTAAGCAACTCCCCTGGTGTTGAAATATTGCCAGCTAAACAGGCCCATTACGACAAGAGCTACGAAAACAAAAATAATGAGAAGGAATAACAGGAGATAAGGTAACATGAGATAAGCTAAATCGCCTCCATAACTACGGATACCGATTCCATTTCAAAGACAAGCTTACTGCCGCCAGAGCCAGGACAGCCCCCAAGGCAGCAAAAACCACACTGATTTCAAGCGCCTCTTCTTGCAATACAATTTGCGTCGGTAAGTCGAGGAAAATGTCATACAGTTGTTCGGCGCTCTCAGCGCGATAATAATCACCGCCCGTCATGCTGGCAACCGTTTGCAGCGTATCTTCATCAATGACGAGGAACTGCCGGAAGTTACCACCGCCGCCGCCAAAACCACCCCCAAAACCGCCCCCACCACTGCCCGATCCTGGCCCAGAAGGATTGGCGCCTAACTGTTCTCGGGTGCAAATCATTTGGCCTGGATTATCCGTACCAAAACCAATGGTATAGACACGCACATCTCGGTCAACAGCTTGTTGGGCGGCATCAACCGGTTGGGGGCCTCGACTGTTTGCCCCATCAGTAAGCAGCACAATGATGTCGGGTTGGTAATCGGCAGCAATGCCCGCGTTGTTTTCACTGCCTTCAAGGTCGATACCACTGGGAGCGACGTTGGCATTGATTTCCGAGATGGCATCAAGAGACTTTAAAGTGGCGCTGCCGATGGCGGTTCCCAGGGCGGTGGTCAGATTTTCGACGCCGCCGCGAAGCAGTTCTTTGTCGGTGGTGGGCGGTACCACCAGTTCAGCAAAATCAGCAAAGGCGACTATGCCAATTTGGGTGCCATCGGCCTGATCATCTATAAAAGCCAGCGCGGCTTCCTGGGCTACTGTCAAGCGATTTGGCTCAACGTCGGTGGCGCACATGCTGCGTGACACATCAAGCGCGAGAATAATGGTGGTGCGATTCAAAGGAACCTGGACAAGGGCAGCGGGGCGGGCAAGGCTGATTATCATCGAACAGATCGCCAGCACAAAAAGGGCAAACGGCACATGCTGCCGCCACTTTGAGCGCTTGGGCAGCGCCTCGCGAATCAGGGATAAACTGGAATAACGCACGGCAAATTTACGCCGGCGGCGCAGCATCCACATATATGCCGCTATGAGGAGCGGGATAATCAAGAGCAGTAGTAAAAACCAGGGTGATAAGAAATTCATGATTAATGATTGAAGATTGAAGATTGAAGAGAGGAATATGCTTGTAATCTTCAATCTTTAATCTTCATTTTCCTCAGGGTATTCTCCCAAACCACACCATCGACAAGCCACCACCAATCAGGAAGAAAAGAGCGGCAATCCCGGCCAGGAAGGATGTAATTTCCATACTTTCGCCTCTGAGGGTGAGCTGTAGATCGACGGCTTTATAAATTTCTTGCAAGGATTCTTCGTCTTGGGCGCGGTAGTAACGGCCGTTTGTGAGCCGGGCGATATCTTGCAAAACAGGTTCATTAAGCTGCGTAAGCACGTTGAAGCCATCGACTGCTAACACCGCGCCTTCACTGCTGCCAATGCCCACCGGATAAATGCGTATGCCAGCTTCGGCAGCAAGGTCAGCCACCGCCAGCGGTTCGGGGTCGCCTGTGTTTTCGCCATCAGTCAGCAGCAAAATAACAGAAGAAGAAAACTGGTCTAAATCAAGCGGCGGCAAATCTTCCGGTGTAGTACCCTCTTCAAACGTTAACCGCTCCAGGTCGATAGGCTCTCCGGCGATAGCATTGAGCGCCGTAAAAATACCCTGACCCAGCGAGGTGGCGCCCTGCGGACTGATGCGGTCGATGGCAGCTAATACATCGGCTTGCACATCGGTGGGCGGCTGCACAATCAGTCCGCCATTGCCAAAGGCCACCACCCCCAGCCGGATGGTGCTGGGCTGATTTTCCACGAAGATGCGCGCTGCTTCTTTGGCAGCTTCCATACGTGTCGGCTCCATATCGTCGGCCAGCATACTGTTGGAAACATCAAAGGCGAGAATAACGGTGCCTTCAACACTGGGCAGTGTCACAGGCAGTTCGGGTCGGGCAAGCGCAAACAGCAATAAGCTCAACCCGATGAGAAAGAGCGCAGGCACCACATGGCGGCGGCGACCCAACTCACGACCTGAGGTATTTTGCACCACGCCCAACGGTCCCAGTGCATTAACCGCCTGCCTTCGCTTACGCAGCATACGCACGTAGAGCCAGATCAAGATCGGGATGAGTAGTAGGGTTAAAAGCAGCCAGGGCCAGATAAAAGTCATGAGAAATTCTGCCGTCGCATTTTACGAAGGGCCGCCATGCGCACAATGGCAGCGACAAGGTCATCTTCGGTGGAAATGGTGAAGAGATCAACCCCGGCGCGGCGCACATTTTCTTTGAGGATGGCTTCGCGCTGTTGAGCCACTTCATAAAAGCGGCGACGGAAGGTGGGGTCGCTGGTATTGATGGTAAGCTGTTCGCCTGTTTCGGCATCTTCAACCACGATAAGCCCGGCGTCTGGCAGCTCTGTTTCACATGGATCGTAAAGGCGGATGGCGATGAGTTCATGGCGGCGATTAAGAAGGGATAACGGCCGTTCCCAGCCCGGCTCGCTCATGAAATCTGAAATCACAAACACCAGTGAACGCCGTTTTAGCGTATTGAGTCCGGCATTGAGCAGGGTGTTTAGATCGGTGGTGACGCCAGTTGGATTGGTACGTTCACGGAGCAAATCACGCATCAGGCGCAGCACCTGATTGCGACCACTGCGTGGTGGGATCGTGCGTTCCAGTTCGTTATTGTACAAAATAGCGCCAATGCGGTTGCCGCCGCGTGTGATCAGCCGTGCCAGGGTTGCCACAAAATCTGTGAGAACCAGTTCCTTGGGGCGATCAATCGGGCCAAAAGACATAGACGGACTGACATCGAGCAAAAACCAGGCAGTAATATC
>JACSSI010000320.1 GCA_014879345.1 Anaerolineae bacterium
ACCTGTCAGGTTTGGCCTGGTTAGCTATTTATCTCTCGAGTAAACCTGACAGGTCTGGCTGAGTAGTTACCTCTTTCTTCTCCGTGTGTCTCTATGCCATCTCAGTGTTCTCTGTGTAACTGCTTTCTTAATAATTTACTGTGTTGCTTATAAAGTTGTAAAAAGGTTTGGAACTGGTCATCGTAGGTTTGCCGATGGGCGGCGTTGGGCGTGTAGGTGTTGGCAATGTGTACCGTGCCACCGATGTCGGCTACGTTCAGATGACCCAGGGCAACGGCGGCCAGCAGCGCCACGCCGCGCGTATTGGCTTGCATCGGATTTTCCACTTGATGAATGGTGCGATCCAGCACATCAGCCATAATCTGGCACCAGAGGGCAGATTGAGCGCCCCCACCGATAACTCTTAATTCCGATAACGGCCGTTTCATGAATTTCTCCACATAGCCCAACAGCCACTTTGAATTATACGCCACCCCTTCAAATACGGCGCGAACCATGTGGGCACGGGTCATTGTTAACGATAGGTTGAAAAAGCCGCCGCGAATGGCATGGTCTTCCACCGGCGTACGTTCGCCATAGAGCCAGGGCGTAAAAATGAGGCCATCACTGCCAGCAGGCACTGTTGCTGCCGCCTCATTCAGGCGCTGATACACATCCTGCGGACGTGTGCCCACCGCCAACTTGTCATCAGGATAAAAAATCTGGTCGATGAGATAGGTGAGGCAAGCGCCTGCGCTTTCTTGCTCGTTGATGAGCAAATACCGTTCAGGAATGGCCGAGGGCAGTGATGCCATGTTATGAAAAATGTCTGTCTTCTTGAAGGGAACATGACCGATAATCCAGGACGAGGTACCGATAGACAGGTGTGCCTCATAATCAGCCACAGCGCCTGAGCCAATGGCCGCTGAATGTACGTCCGGGGTGCCGCCGACCACCTGAACGGCCGTTTCCAGTCCCAATTCTGCGGCAATTTCCGGCCTGATGAAGCCGACTACGTCCGTAGCCCGAATCAAATCGGGCAGTTTATCACGTTCCACACCAGCCAGTTTGAGCAGTTTATCGTTGTAAGTAACGGCCGTTAAGTCCCGATTATCCGTCACCCAATGCAAGGTGATGGAATCGTAAGTGGCGGCAAATTTCCCAGTGAGATGCAGGTTGAGGTAATCCTTTGGCTCCAGAAATTTGTAGGTTTTGGCGTAAATTTCCGGCAGTTCGTTTTTAATGTAGAGGATGTGGGCGATGGGGTCTTTGCCAGACAACGTAGGAATGCCACCCGTTAAACGAAGCCAGGTCAGCATCTTATCCAGCCCGTACCCAACCACGTTGACAGAGCCGCCAGTAATCTGGCGCACATACGCTTCGCCACGGGAATCCATCCAGTTGATAGCTGGCATGAGCGGCTGCCCTTGCGCATCCACCGCCACCGTGCCAGACCATTGACTGGTGCAGCTAATAGCAACAATGTCAGAAACGGGAACCGCGTCCTGGGCTAACACGTGAGAAACGGCCGTTTTGATAGCCAGCCACCATTCATCCGGGTCTTGTTCAGCGCCACCATTCGGGAAAAGGGAAACGGCCGTTGGCGTCTTCGTATGTGCCACTATTTCACCCCGCATGGTATAAACAGCAACTTTGGGGCCTGACGTTCCTAAATCAATTGTTAGCACATATTTCATCAGCTATCTCCACATATAGCTCCCTAAAGAAAAAGATTAAAGATTAAAGATGGATACTCGACTAATCTTCAATCTTCAATCTTCAATCTTCAATCTTCACTCTTTCGCACCTTATTTCCCCCACATTTTTAAATGCTCTCAGCCCGCTGACGAAATTCAGCCATGTCGATGACACTGTGTTGGTGGCGGGATTCTTCGGCGGCAAAGGCCATAAGGTGGCTTTCCAGAGAAGTGCGTGCATCCGTGATGGCGGTGGCACTGCCGTTTATGGCCTCGACAAAACTTTTGACAATGCCAAAATCACCGCCGCCGTGACCGGTACCGTCGGTGGTAGGAATTTTAACGCGCTCTTTGGTATCAGTCAGATGGTCGTGGATTTCGATTTTGCTGCTTTCGCCGGTAAACGTGCCGCGCAGGGAGGCGCGGGTGCCGTCGTAACGCATGGTGCGCCCTTCCAGATAGGAATGACCGTGCATAAACAGAACGACGGTCGTGCCGTCTTCAAATTCCATGTTCACAGTTTGGTTGTCTACGACGGTGTTGTCTGTGTGGTAGACGCAGCGGCCATAAGGCCCGGTTTCTAATGCTTTTTGGCGACTTTCGAAGCTGAGATCAGTGGTAACGGCCGTTACCGGCCAGCCCTCATTACTCATATTCAAATACAGACGGCGGGCATCAAATGGACAACTCTCTGCGGCTGGACAGCCATCGGTACAGCGCAATGTCGCCCCCTCGGGTGCATTTTCCGGGCGGAAATGGCGCAGCGAACCGAAGGATTGCAGCCGTTTCACTGGCACGCCCATATTCCACACCAGCAGGTCAAGATCGTGGCAGCATTTTGCCAAAATCATTGGACTGGAAAGCGTTTCATTGCGCCAATTGCCGCGCACGAAGCTGTGAGCCATGTGGTAATAAGCCACATTCTCCCGGTGTTCAACCGTCACAATGTCGCCCAACCGCCCAGAACGCAAAATCTCATTAAGGGTCGTAAAGAAGGGGGTGGTGCGCAGCACGTGGCAGATTTGCAGCAGGCAATCATTTTCTTCTGCGGTTTTCACCAGTGCCACTGTTTCAGCCAGCGTGTTTGCCATTGGCTTTTCCAGGAGCATGTCATAGCCTGCTTTGAGTGCTGCGAGACCAGACGCGTAATGCATCTGGTCCTGGGTGCAGTTGAACACCACATCGGCCATTTTTGGCTGCGCCACAACTTCTTCCCAGGTGGTGTACTGTCGTTCAGGTGGAATGTTATGCGCCTCGGCAAACTGCGCCCGGCGCACGGGGTCTGGTTCAGCGACCGCCACGAATTTCAGTTCATCCGGGTGTGCCAACGCATAGGGTGCGTACGCCACTGCCCCTCGTAAACCTGCTCCAAAGAGAACGGCCGTTATCGGTTGTGTCATGATGCCTCCTTAAAAGAACATCGCTATTATGCCGTCAGTATAACGAAACACCGCAGCTTCACCATCATCCCTTAGTATGAAATCAAGAACTCACGCAAATTACGCTAATTGGTAGCTGGACGCGGCGGGCGTCCTGACGGATTCACAGGTAAATAGAGGATATGAATTCTGCCAGCCAAATCGTTATTTTTGTTTATACCCAACCATTCATTCATTTTGGAAATGGCAGGTAGCCAGTCTTGTTTGCTTTGTGGACACTCCTCATTTTTGCGATTTTCACCATAAAAGTAGATAAACAGCAATCTTGCTTTGACAGAAGGCTCACATTCTTTCATCAAAAAATGTAGGACAGCCAGCCGATTTGCATATTGATAATGTGGAGACAGCCAGTTTTCAACAGGCTTTGTTAGATTAGAAAACGTTTGACTTGTTGCTTGCAATGCAGTGACGATTTTTTGCCGACTTTCTATATTTGTGGCACCACAACTGCTCTTTATTTCACCAAGATGACCTTTTGCTTCTACTAACAACCATTCTTCGCCGTTGCCAGTCTGAATTTTGCCCACAGCATCCCAATTTTGAGAATTTCCTCTTGGCGGCCAAAAATTTCTCCATTTTTTGTGAACTGCTTCATCTGAGATGAATTTTAGCCCTTTGAGTTCACCGTCATCTTTTAATGGGATATTTTCACGAGAAAAATCAAAGTCAAGCCAGTGTATAGAATTTCCACCTGTGATTTTTAGCACTTCCCGCGATAAATAATCTCGATGATAACCAAGATATCTGAGTAGATGCCATTCGCTTCCGTAACCCATTCCAATGGTTCCCATGTCTGTCTCCTTGACGCTATTTTGCGTATTAGGGTGTCTGTAAAACGGCCGTTATCTTCTCTTGCCATATTTCAATCTTCTTTTCTCTCGTTTGCTGAGTATTTGCCGGGCTCGTTGAAGGCAATGTGGTTAACGTGATCCTGTCACGAATTTGTGAGAAGAGATTAGGCCACACTTTTTTACGAAAAGATTTTTCCGCCTTTTGCCCGTTGAAAAAGATGTGGCTAATCATGGGATATGTTTCAAGAAACTGTTCAAAATCATTTGGCACTTCGCTATCTGAACGAATAGCAGAATCCAGACTACCTTCTCGTTCACAATGCTTCAAGACATCCCACACCGCAATACCGCCTTCGTTCAGTTGTTGCACTCTATCTGCATAGGGTAAGTCGGAGTTTGCCCCACAAATTGCGCCCATTATTTGCCAAAATGAATTCTGCGAATGTGCATAATATTGTTGCAAGTCTAACGATTTTTTCCCAGGCATTGAGCCTAATATTAAAACAGTCGATTTTTCAGTAACAATAGGTGTGAAACTCGTAATTTTCATATGCCCAATCCTTCCTTTATTTTTTACACTGCCCTAATAACAACTGGTGAACTTTTGCAGGTGAACTATGACGGTATTTTCGCTGATGTGGTGTGTTTGGGCGACTTGAAAAGTTCGTTTGCCTTGAGTAACAGTTCGCGCCACTTCTGCTTTACATGGTTATTTTCATCCATGAATTGGACTTAAGTCCTATAGTTGCGGTAACATGTGCGCGGCTCAAGTAGTCAAAAGGGGGAAGTCAAAAATTTTTGGACAAGGTTCCTTGGAGGAAAACGATGTTGGAATGGATTTTAGAACCGTGGCCCTGGTATGTCACCGGTCCCCTGATTGGCTTAAGCGTCCCCCTGCTCCTGCTGCTGACTGGAAAAAATTTAGGTATTTCAGCCAGCCTGCGCCACATTGGCGCAATTTGTGCACCGCGTAGTAAATTGCCTTATTTAAGTAAAGATTATAACTGGCGTAATCATATTTGGAATCTGATATTTGTTTTGGGCATTATCATCGGCGGTTTCATTGGCAACTTTATCCTCTCCGCTGAACCGGCTGCTTTTTTACCAACCAGCTATCAAAGTTTGGGCGGAATCGCGCTCCTTTTCAGCGGTGGCATCCTCATTGGCTTTGGCACGCGCTATGCAGATGGCTGCACCTCCGGACATACGATTATGGGGTTATCTGCGCTTAATTGGCCCAGTCTTGTCGCTTCCATTTTCTTTTTCGTCGGCGGCATCATTTCAACCTGGCTCATTCTGCCATTATTTGGCTTATAAGGAGCACATCATGAAAAGTAAATTCTTCACACTCCTGATGGGAATCTGGTTTGGCATTGTTTTGGTCAAAGGCCAACTGGTCTCCTGGCAGCAAATTAACGATATGTTCCACTTTGAAAGCGCTTACATGTATTTGGTGATAGCTTCAGCCGTGGTGGTAGGTGCCATTTCAGTTGCCTTGATCCGACGATTTGAGCCACACACCATTGACGGCGAGGTCATCGAAATCACAAAGAAACCGTTTCACAAAGGGCTTGTTTTTGGTGGCACTCTGTTTGGCATGGGCTGGGCCATTACGGGCGCTTGCCCTGGCCCTATTTATGCCCAGATTGGCTCTGGTACTCTGTTGGCGGTGGTGACGTTTATCGGGGCGCTGGCTGGCATGTATTTATACGCGATTTTGCAGCCAAAACTACCGCATAACAGTTGGAATTGGTCGAGAGCCAAAGCACAAGACACCAGTTCCGCTACCTGAGTCTATCCCTGGCAGAACTTTATGAATCCCACTTCCCACGAACCGTTTATTTTACAGTGTTATGATTTGGCACGTCAGGCAATTGCGAATGGCGACCATCCCTTTGGGGCGTTGTTGGTATGCGCAGGAGAGGTGGTATTAACGGCCGTTAATACCGTCCACAGCAATCGCGATGTCACCCAACACGCCGAACTCAATCTCGTCAGTCAGGCAGGTCGGCTGCTGGGGTATGCCGCGCTGGCAGAAAGCACCCTCTACACCAGCACCGAGCCTTGTGCCATGTGTACCGGCGCCATCTTTTGGGCTGGCATCCCCACCATCGTGTATGGCTGTTCCGCCACCAGCCTGGGTCAAATCGCAGGCGGCATGTTTGTCGTGCCCAGTCGGCAGCTATTAGCCAAAGCAACCCGCCCCACCCATATCATCGGGCCTGTGTTGGAAGCGGAAGGCATTGCCATACATCAAACTTATTGGCCGACGTATGACAATCCACTTCT
>JACSSI010000321.1 GCA_014879345.1 Anaerolineae bacterium
GTTTTATATAAGAAAAAATATATACAACATAATCGTCAATTGTCACAAGTGGTGCTGCCAGCCACATACATTTTCTTTTTTGTAAGCTATGTGGCTTTTCTTATTTTTTCACAATTATTTATTGAAATAAGACTTACCTGGGATTTTCGGATATTGCTGCCTGCATTTTTGGCACTTGCATTTATCTTCATTTCATTAGTCTGGTCTTTGGTTGAAGTAACCCATAAAAAGATAATTTGGCTAGGTTTCCTTTTCATTGCCCTGGTTTCTATTAGCATGAACAGTATCGTTGCTTATCCTAATGTCACTGATTTACATAACAACGGACGAGGCTATACTGCGCGTGCTTGGCAAACCTCAGAAACGATTCCCGCTTTATTATCTAACCACACCAATCAAAAAATCTACTCAAACGGACCAGATGTTATTTATTTCATGACAAGCAAAGAAGCTGTTATGATTCCTCGTGACTTAATTTCTGGCACAAAGCAAAAAAATCAAGCGTATAAAGAGCAGTTGCGGCAAATGTGTACAGAGATTGACGAAGGGTACGCCTTTTTAGTGCATCTGGACAATGTTGATCGAGACTATCTCCCTTCTCCAGAAGAGATAATAGCAACCTGTAGCTTACTCGCCCCCAAACAATTTGACGACGGCATCATTTTGGGATTTTCAGAGTGATGTCAATGATGTTGAAAATTATTCAACAGTGAAAAAACTGATTGACTAAGGACTACCAGACAAAATGACTACAACCACCATCGCCATGGACGGCCCCGCAGCTTCCGGCAAATCAACCGTAGGTCGCCTTTTAGCCGAAAAACTAGACTACGTCATGCTCGACACCGGTTTCATGTATCGCGCAGTTACCTTAGCCGCCTTGAATGCCGGGCTTGATTTAGCAGACGAAACGGCCGTTACCCACCTAGCCACCTCCCTCACCCTCGACGTACAATCAGCAGCCGGTCACGAAGACGGCCGGCACTACACCGCCCTGCTCAACGGCCAAGACGTCACCTGGGATTTACGCACACCAGAAGTAGACGCCAACGTCAGCCTCGTTGCCAGCTACGTCGGCGTGCGCCAGGAAATGGTCAAACGACAGCGCGAATTTGGCCTACGCGGCAACATCGTCATGGTTGGCCGTGACATCGGCACCGTCGTCATGCCCGACGCGCCGCTCAAACTCTACATCACCGCCTCCGCCGAAGAACGCGCCCGCCGCCGCTGGCGCGACCGCCAAGCCCAAGGCCATCCCGACAGTTTCGAGACCATCCTCGCCGACGTCAAACGGCGCGACGACTACGACAGCCACCGCCAACACTCTCCCCTCAAACCCGCCCCCGACGCCATCATCATCGACACCACCGGCCAATCTGTTGAGGAAGTTGTTGATAATATTATCGAAAAATTACCAGTAAACAGTGTACGGTAAACAGTGTCCAGTCACGCGCACTGTTCACTGAAAACTGTTCACTGAAAACTGTTTACTGAAAACTGTTTACTAAAATGCCTCTATTCCAAGAACTAGACCCCTCCACCTTCCACGGTGGTCAAATCACCGGCATCGAACCGGGCAGCGTCGCCGACGACATCGGCTTGCAGCCCGGTGATGAACTGCTTGCCATCAACGACAACCAGGTCGAAGACATCATCGACGTGCAGTTCTACGGCGCTGACGAAGAGCTGGAACTGCTCATCCGGCGCGGCGAAGAACTTCTGCTATACGAAGCTGAACGCGACTATAACCAAACCCTCGGCCTGGAATTTGAACATCCCACTTTCGATATCGACATTCGCCGCTGCAACAATTTGTGCGAATTTTGCTTCGTACTGCAAATGGCGCCCAAATTCCGGCGTACCCTTTACATCAAAGACGACGACTACCGCTACTCCTTCCTCTTCGGCCACTTCGTTACCCTCACCAACCTGAGCGAACATGACTGGTGGCGCATCGAAACCATGCGTCTCTCGCCGCTCTACGTCTCCGTGCATGTCACTGACTGGGAAATGCGTAAAAAGTTCCTGCGTAACCCCAATGCCCCCGACATCCTGCCCCAGCTTCAGCGCCTCGCCGCCCACGACATCGAAGTGCATACACAGCTTGTCATCGTGGCGCAGTTTAACGACGGCGTCTGGATGGAACGCTCCATCCGTGAACTGGCCGACCTCTGGCCGACGGTGCAGTCTATCAGCATCGTGCCTGCCGGATTGACGCGCCATCACAAATATTCCATGCGCGTGCATACGCAAGAGGAAGCGGCGGCTACTCTGGCTTACGTTGAAGCGCTCCAGCCGGAATTCCGGAAGAAATTCGGCATCAACTTTGCCTATCCTACCGATGAATGGTATCTGGTTGCCGGGCGTGACGTGCCGCCGCTGGAAGCATATGACGGGCAGGAACTTCAGGAAAATGGTCTGGGACAGGTGCGCGGCTTTTTGGATGAATGGGAAGGGGTGAAGGAAGAAATTGTTAATGGTCAATGGTCAATGGTCAATGGTCAACGGGTGACGTTGGTGACTGCTACGCTCTTTGCCCCGGTTTTGGCGGAAAAGGCGGCTGAGTTTGCGGCGTTGACGGGGGTGACTGCAATTGTACTGCCAGTCGTTAATAAACGGCTGGGCGAGACAATTACGGTGGCGGGTTTGTTGATGGGATTAGATGTGCTAGAAGCATTGCAAACGGCCGTTTCCACCACAGATATTTTTATCCTTCCCCGTGTTATGTTCGACCATCCAGACACCATCACCCTGGACGACATTGCGCCCCAAGACATCGCCAACCGCCTGCAAAAACCGATTGCCCTGGCGGACACACTCGGCGACGTGTGGGACGCCCTCACTGGGCAATCACAGGTGATGTACACGCCGGAAATTGATGCAGAACGGCCGTCTTCCATCTCCCTGCGCCTGCTCAACGACAACGACCTCAGCAGCAGCACCCACGACAGTTAAAAAACGTTCAAAACAGTACGAACATAAACTTAATTCAGCCTCAAATTATTGGCCGCTGCCGTCTGAATAACAAATTAGGCGCGATGATGCCGAAGGCCAACCCCGCCAAAATCAACCCGGTGCGAATGGCGTAAACGGCCGTTTGCAGCAAAACTTCCGCCCCTTCAACCGCTGACAAATCTGCCAACCCTGTCATTTCAAAAATACCCAGCATCGTGCGGTAGGCAAACACGCCCGGCACCATCGGAATCACACCAGGAACGACAAACACCAATCTGGGAATGTGGTAATGACGTGCCAATAACTCACCCAAAAAGCCAACGGCCGTTGCCGCCAGTAACGTCGCTGCCTCAATCGGCATCCCAAACAGGGCAATCAAAGCAGCGCGCAAGCCATGTCCGACCGCTCCGGCGAGGGCACAGGCTGGCAGTGTATACGGAGGCACATTAAACAAAATCGCAAACCCCACCGCCGCAATCGCCGACCAAAACGAGTCTCGCAGCACAAAGAACAACACCTCACCGTTCATATGCTCACCCCCGTCAGCAAAATCGCAATCATCAAGCCAAGCGCGATACACATGGAAATGATCAAACCCAACACACCGCGTGTAATGCCGTTGCTCATATAGCCACGCAAAAAGTCGTGGGTGGCATTGATGAGAGGTACCCCTGGCACGAGCAGCAATACAGAGGCTGTCATGGCCGCTTCCGGCGCTGTGCTAAAACGGGTCAGAGCCGAGGTGCTGGCGATGAGACCGGCAACCAGCGCACAAACAGTCGTGATAATAAACGGGTTAAACTGGCGCTTATGCATCTCCTGCCGCACAAACATAGACACACCGGCAGCCACTGTCGTAATCAGTAAAATGCGCCAATCACCGCCAAATAGCTGGCTAAAAGCGCCACAAGCCAAACCAACCATGCCCACAATCACCCAGCGATTGTAGTTACCGGATGTGGTGCTAATCTCCTGGAGTTTTTGGCGGGCTTCGTAGCGGTCAACTTCACCCCGTTCAACCTCACGGCTGAGGCTGTTGATGGCGGTCATACGCGCCATGTTCACCCCCAGCCCAACGACCCGCCGTGTTTTGGTGCGGAATTCGCCCCCGCTGGAGGCTGTTATCGTCAGCGATTCAGTACGGACGATGATGTCGAGCCAATCACAGCCGAGGCCAGTGCCAAAACGATGAACACTCTCTTCCACACGAAAGCTGTTCGCGCCATATTGCAGCAGCATCTGCCCCGCCCACAGGCAGAGGTCGATGATGTCGGTTAATTCTTCGTGGGATAACGGCCGTTTCCCGTTCCCATCTTCAAGTTCTTCAGTCATAGTTTTATCCAGTTGTTTCAAATTTCTCGTAGAGGCAGACCCATGTGGGTACGCTCCTAACATTATGTTGCAAAACAACCGAAAAGTATATGCCATCTCCTTTCCATGACAATCGTAAAACCTGCCAATTAATTCACGCCCCTTTCGTATTCATTTCTATTGGCGGCTTCACATCTCTGCCTGAAAAGTGCTCTTTTCAGGCAACCTCCAACTGCCCGCGCAGTGCCTGAATCTCATCACGCAAAGTGGCAGCCCGCTCAAACGCCAAAGCGATAACGGCCGTTTTCATCTCCGCTTCCAACCGTTCCAACCGCATGAAAATATCATCGGTCTCGTAACTGGGCATTGGTTCAGAAACGCCGACCGCTGAGCCTGTCGAAGTGGTCGCTGAGCCTGTCGAAGTGGTCGCTGAGCCTGTCGAAGTGGCCCATGCCATCTCCCCAACTTGCTTGGCAATGGTTTGCGGCGTGATGCCGTGCGCCACATTGTAGGCCATCTGCTTCTCACGGCGGCGGTTGGTCTCGTCAATGGTGCGCTGCATCGAATCCGTAACCCGCTCAGCATACATGATGACGGTACCTTCAACGTGCCGCGCCGCCCGCCCCACCGTCTGGATGAGCGCTGTTTCTGAACGCAAAAACCCTTCCTTGTCCGCATCCAGAATCGCCACCAGCGACACTTCCGGCAAATCCAGCCCTTCACGCAGTAAGTTGATGCCCACCACCGCATCATACACACCTTTGCGCAAATCTTGCAAAATCTCAACCCGATCCAGCGTTTCTACCTCACTGTGCAGGTAGCAGACATTGAGCGCCATCTGTGTCAGATAATCGGCCAAATCTTCGGCCATGCGCTTGGTGAGCGTGGTAATGAGCGCCCGCTGGCCTTGCACCACGCGCCGCCGCACCTCAAAGAGCAGGTCATCTACCTGCCCTTTCACCGGACGCACCTCAATCTGCGGATCGATGAGACCTGTGGGGCGGATAATCTGTTCGACGGTGTTTTGTGACATTTCTTTTTCGTAGGCAGCAGGCGTGGCAGTGGTGTAAATCACCTGATAAACGCGCTCCTCCCATTCGGCAAAGGTCAGCGGACGATTGTCCAACGCGCTGGGCAGGCGGAAGCCAAAGTCTACCAGCGTTTGTTTACGGTTACGGTCGCCGTGATACATGGCGCGAATTTGGGGAATGGTCATGTGGCTCTCGTCTACCACCAGCAGAAAATCGTCGGGGAAGTAGTCGATGAGTGTCCAGGGTGGTGCGCCTGCGGGGCGGTCGTAGAAGTGGCGGGTGTAGTTTTCACTGCCCTGGCAGTAGCCCAGTTCACGCAGCATTTCGATGTCATAACGGGTGCGCTGTTCCAGCCGATATGCTTCGAGCAATTTTTGCTCCTGATTCAGCTCTATGAGGCGTTGGTCAAGTTCGGATTGGATGAGGGAAACGGCCGTTTCCACATCTTCCTGCTCTGTCACAAAATGACGCGCCGGGTGGATCATCAACTCGTCCAGCGCAGCTACAACCTCCCCGGTTGTCGGGTCTATCTCGGTGATACGCTCCACCTCATCCCCCCAAAACTCAATGCGGTAGGCATTGTCGGCATAGGATGGGCGAATTTCCAGCACGTCGCCCCTCACGCGGAAACTGTTGTAGGCCAGGTCAAAATCATTGCGGTTGTAATAAATATCAACCAGACGGCGCAGCACCTTATCACGCTGCCGCCACTCGCCCACCTTAAAGTGGACATGCGCCTGATGATATTTCACCGGATTGCCTAACGAGTAGATAGCACTGACACTGGCAATAACGATCACATCGCGGCGAGTCGCCAACGCTTGCGTGGCTGCCAGCCGCATCCTTTCAATCTCGACATTGATTTCGGTGGTCTTTTCG
>JACSSI010000322.1 GCA_014879345.1 Anaerolineae bacterium
GCGCACCTTGTGGCAGCTACAAAATGCCTTAAAAAGCAAGGATGAAGCCAAACCGGTGTTAAACATTGAATCAGATTGGATTCAGCTTGACCACACGGCGCAATTGTGGGTAGACACGGCCGTTTTTGAGACAGTCTTTGCGCAAACAAATGGGAAACAGGGAGCGGCGTTGGACGAAACGGCCGTTAACAATCTCATGCAGGCAGTGCAGCTCTATCACGGTGATCTATTAGAAGGCTGGTATCAAAATTGGTGTCTATTTGAACGGGAACGCTACCGCCAAATGCGCCTCATGATGCTCGACAAGCTAGTGGCCTACTACGAAAGCACCGGCGCTTACGAAATAGCCATCAGCTATGGCCTGGAAATATTACGCTGCGACCTGGCGCGTGAACGCACCCATCGCCAATTAATGCGGCTCTATTATCTGGCTGGCGACCGCACTGGGGCGCTGCGCCAATACGAACGCTGCCAGGCCATTCTCCACGATGAACTCAACGTTAAACCAGGCAGCGCCACCGAAAAACTACGCACCCAAATTGAAACCGATACCCTTAGCCCCCAGCAGCCCGAGACTAAAAAAGCTGACGCCGCAGCGTTCAACCCACACCCATCAACTGCATCTGATATGCCTGCCAAATTCCTCAACCTGCATGACACGTTGCACCAATTGCAGCGCTTCGACACCATCCTCAGCCATACCCGCCAGGAAATTCAACAAGAAATCCAACGCCTCGAAAACACCCTCTCCCAGTCAATAAATCAAGAATAAGCTGAGTCATCATGAACTTTAAATAATTATTCCGGTAATCCCCAGCCCTCTCCCCAAAGGGGCGAGGGAGCCAGGCCGATCCCCTCTCCTTTTGGGGGAGGGTTAAGGTGGGGGTAAATGGTAGTGATGCGTTACCGAATTAAATTTTTAACAGTCATCAGCCCTCGGCTAACAATAAATCCAAACGCTCCGTAATACGCCCCAAGATCGCTTCGTAAACACCCGCCCTGTTACACTGCTCAGGTCATGGAAAATAAGCCGCCTGATCCTCATTCGGCAGAACCGGACATCTCGTCCCTAGATGCCACCAACGACAGCCACGCATTTGTGATCAGAATTTGGCTTGAAGATATTCAGAGTGATGAAACCAGCGCACTCTGGCGTGGACACATCACTCACGTATTAGACCATCGCCAGCATTACTTTCAAGACCTGTCTGGCATTGTTCATTTTATAACGCCTTATATCGACATTTGGACAACCAAGATTCCCTCACCAAAATCATGAACGAAGCAACGGCCGTTTTCTATCAACAAACAATCCTGCCCTCCCTTAGCCGACTGGATGGTCTGCTGGAAGATGCCTGTCAGACCGCCCAACTCGTCACCCCGGCAGCGGGAGAAGATCGGTTTCGTGGCCTATACGTCAATCAGGCAGAGATTGACCGCCTTCTCAGCCAGTCACCCGGCCATCCCCATCTCTGGTCTCAGAACGGGCATAGCTCACCAAAGAGTACCTCATTTGATCTGCCATCCCTTTCCCCTCTCGCCTGGTTAAGCCGCACCTGCCACCTCACACCCTTTGATTGTGACGTGCTTCTCTTGGCGCTCGCGCCCGAAATTGACCGCCGTTACGAGCGCATTTATGCCTTTTTACAAGACCACGTAGCCCGTAAACGGCCGTCGGTTGACCTGGCGCTTAACCTGTTGTGTGCCGACGCCCTGATGCGGCTGGAACAGCGCCAACGCTTTGCCCCGGACGCTCCCCTGCGCCAGCACGGCCTCATCCACCTGCTGCCCGAACGGGACAGCGAACAACCATCTTTGTTGGCCCACACGCTAAAAGTAGACCCGCTCGTGGTGCAGCTTCTGCTGGGACAACCGCAACTGGACGAACGCCTGGCGCTTTGGGCAGACTACGCCACCCCCTTGCCGCAAGCCGCCCCGCTCACGCTGCCAGCAGAAACGGCACAGCGCCTACGCGCCGTAACAGAATCGGCGCAGGCAAACCAGACAGCGTGCTGCCTGCACTTTTATGGCCCGCCCGGCACAAACAAACACCAAACGGCCGTTTGGCTGGCAGCCCACCTGCAAACCCCCCTCCTGGAAATCAACTTACAGCGCCTCCGTCAGAGCGGCAGTGACTGGCGGGAACCGCTGCGCATCGCCTTGCGCCAGCAACATTTTCAGCGCTGCCTGCTCTTACTCAGTCCGGTAGACGCGGTAACAGCCACCGAATTCAGCCTGGATGCCGCCGATTTGATGGCGCTCATCGCCGAGGCGCAGGGCGTATTGATTTTAGCTGGCAGCCAACCGTTTTTGCCCCAGGGCGAACAGCCGCTCACCATCATTCCGGTTCCTTTTGCCGTGCCAACCACCGAGATGCGCCGCCACCTGTGGCACACCCATCTGCAAACCTACGGTCTGGCCGCAGACGAAACCACCTGTGCCGACCTGGCTGTCCGTTTCCGCCTGACATCACCCCAAATCGAAACGGCCGTTCGCACCGCCCGCACCCAGGCAGATTGGCAGCAGTTGGGTGAAGAAAATGGCTTGGAAACGGCCGTTACCCCCCACCAACTCTTCGCCGCCGCCCGCCACCAATGCGGCCACGATCTGGCAGCCCTGGCACAAAAAATCACCCCCCTCTACACCTGGGCCGACATCGTACTGCCGGAAGAAACCAAAACGCAACTGCACGAAATTTGCCGCCGCGTTGCCTGCCGCTATCAAGTGCTGCATCAATGGGGCTTCGACAGCAAATTGTCTCTGGGCAAAGGCACGAATGCCCTCTTTTCCGGCCCCAGCGGCACAGGCAAAACAATGGCCGCTGAAATTGTGGCGCGTGAACTGGGACTAGACCTGTACAAAATCGACCTCTCCGGCGTTGTCAGCAAATACATCGGCGAAACAGAGAAAAATCTAGATCGTATTTTTAGGGCGGCTGAAAATGCCAACGCCATCCTTTTCTTCGACGAGGCTGATGCCCTCTTTGGCAAACGCTCCGAAGTGCGTGATTCCCACGACCGCTACGCCAACATCGAAATATCCTACCTGCTGCAAAAAATGGAGGAATATCCTGGCCTGACCATTCTCGCCACCAATTTGCGCCAAAATCTGGATGATGCTTTTGTGCGCCGCCTGGCTTTTATGGTGCATTTCCCCTTCCCCGACGAAAGTAGCCGTCAGCAAATTTGGCAAGGCGTGTGGCCGCAGCAAACACCGCTGCACACTGAAGTTGACCTGGACTTGTGCGCCCGTCGCTTCAAACTGAGCGGTGGCAGCATTAAAAACATGGCGCTCGCCGCCGCCTTCCTGGCCGCCGATGAAGACGCACCCGTCAGCATGACCCACCTCTACCAGGCGGCGCGGCGCGAGTATCAAAAGATGGGCAAGGCGATTTCTCTGAGTGAAATCGAATCTGAAACGTAACCATGTAGGGGCGACCCTTGTGGTCGCCCCTACCAGAAGACTGGCACATATGGCAAAACAAACAGCAAGTTACAATCAGTTGAATAAAGACAGCACAGAGTCTGCTTCTCAACTTCAGGCACAAACGGCAAACGGCCGTTCCCCTTCCTCTGATCTGCCTGCCCAACTGCTGGCACTGCAAGACTCCGCTGGCAACCAGGCCGTGGCGGATCTGCTGCGTCAAGAACATGCCCGCCATGATGCCGATCCGCTGGAACAGGAAGCCGACCGTCTGGCGCAACAACCAAAACCGGCAGAAAACAGAGCCGAACCAGCCGCAACAAGGGCAGAGAACCAACAATCCAACCTGCCGCCCCATGCCCACACCACCATGCCCGGCCTGGATAACGGACAGCCCCTGCCCCCAGAAACGCAAGCCAATCTGGAAACCCAACTCCAGCACGATTTTAGCCACGTGCGTATTCACACCGATGGCAAGGCCGCGCAAACGGCCGTTCAACTGCAAGCACGCGCCGTCACCTATGGCCGCGACATCGCCTTTGCCCCCGGCCAATATGATCCGCACAGCCCGGATGGACAGCAGCTATTGGCGCACGAACTCACCCATACCGCCCAACAAGGTGCGGCCGCTCCCAAAGCTGGCGGCGTCAGCCAAACCGTCGCCAGCGCCGCCCCAGCCCCCCAACGTGGTCTTTTTGGCGACATTTGGGAAGGCATTCGCTCTGCCGGGGAAGCCATCGGCGGCGCTATCACCTCGGCTGTAGACTGGCTGGGAGACCGCGCCAAGGATGTGGGCAACTTCCTCTCCGGAGCCGCCAATTGGGTGGGCGAACGCCTGCGCGACGCCAGCCAATGGGTCATCAACCTCATCAAAGATTTACCGGCACGGCTGGGTCGCCTGGCTGTGACGTTGTGGGAAGGATTGTCCGGCATCGTTTCCTTCATTCCCGAAGCGATTGAAGCCTTAGCCAATGGCGGCATCAAAGGTTTCGGCGATTGGTTGTGGGAAAAAGCCAAACGCGGCGGCACCTGGGTGCTGGAAATGGTTTCGCGGGTCTTTGACGTACTCGGCGGCCCGGAACTGATGGAATTTATCTGGCACATGATTACCAAAGCACGGCCGTTATCGGGCAACGAGATCGCGGCGGCACAGGAAGTGTTGGGCGCAAACGCCATTCGCTGGGGCGACGTGCGCGTCTCCCAGGGCGGCCTGCTGGATGTTGTTTTTGCGCTCAACAACGACCGCGCTTTTGTCCTCTGGCACACCGTCAATTTTCCCGAAGGCGAAACGATTGATGTGATGGTGCATGAACTGACCCACGTCTACCAATACGAGCATGTCGGCACTGTTTATCTAGGTGGAGCCATCCACGCCCAGGCCACGCGAGGTGGTGACGCCTACAACTACGGCGGCCCTGATGGCCTGGTGGAGAAACAAAACAATGGCGGCCATTACAGCGATTTCAACCGCGAAGAACAGGCGCAGATTTCTCAGGATTATTACCGTTGGGTGCTGCATGGATCTGGCACGCTGACGGATGAGCAGGTGCAAGCTTACGAATATTTTATTGCCGAATTACGCGCAGGGGCAGTGTAAACATGAGCGATGCTTCAGCCGGAAAACAAGCCGCAGCCGAAAAAGCGGCTCCCAGCCCCACCCCGTCTATCTCAGCAGAAATGACGCCGGTCAATGCTGGCCTACAAGCTGACATGCTGGCTCTACAAGGAGATGCCGGTAATGATGCTGTCAATGCGGCGCTGAATGGGGGCAACGGCCGTTCTCTGGACAGTCAGACACGCGCTTTTATGGAATCCCGTTTTGGTCACTCGTTCAACCAGGTGCGCGTACACACCGGCGACACAGCCGCCCGCGCCAGCAGCGCCTTAGGGGCTGATGCTTTTGCGTTCGGCCAAAACATCTGGTTTAACCGTGGCCTGTACAATCCGGGCAGCGAATCGGGGCAACATCTGCTGGCGCATGAACTGGCACACACCCTGCAACAGCGCGGCGGCGCGGTGACACCCCAAACCAAATTATCGGTGGGGACTGTGTACCATCCAGCCGAAACCAATGCAGACAGGGCGGCGGATGCGGTGATGGGCAACGGCCGTTTACCCACCCTTTCCCGCAGCCGCCCCATGATTCGACGCAAACCCACGGTAACGGCCGTTAACGGCCGTTCAGACCAGCGCCTTGTGCAAATGGATGACGGCAAAAAATACCGCGTCACCCGCCGCGTGCGTCTGGTAGAAAAGAAAACAACGTCGCGCCGTGGCCCCTCGGTGACACCGCACATTGACCTCAACAACGTCTGGCTGCAAATCGATTGGTGTGAAGGAGATACCCAGGGAAAAGTTGAAATCGGTGCCAATGTCCCCAAACAAGCCCAGGAACTGCTGAAAAACGCAGGCCAGGCCATCATAAGCGGCAAAGACATCAGCACCGTATTAGACGGCATCGACGTGACCCCCTACGTTTCTGTCACCGTCACCCAATCCGGCAAATTCCAGTTTTCGGCTAAAAGCGAAGTCACCGTTGACCCCACCAATGGCAAAGTCACACGCGGCGGCGGCAGTCTGGGCCTGGATTTGCCCGACATCCAATTCCGGGGCGGTGTGACGGGCGGTGAAGTACCCGGCACAGGTAAATCTGATGTGCGCGGGGAAGTCAAAATCGTAATTCCCTTTGGCGGAAAGCCAGTACCGAAAGTGACTTGCCCTGTCAAACATCATGTCGAGATTGTGCCGGAAG
>JACSSI010000323.1 GCA_014879345.1 Anaerolineae bacterium
CTTTTATCTGTTAAAGTTCTATAAGGTTTTTAGTTAAAGGTTTACATAATCTGTTTTTAAATAAGGTCTATAAAGGGCTATCCCGGTCAGATATTTTTGCATAGCGTATTACCTTTACAAACCAATTTGTGAGTAGACCTGTCAGGTCTCCAACAAAATTGAAAATTTTCCCCCTTGACCTTAAACCCGACTAAAAGGTATACAATCTTAGTCAGATAGTCTGGTAGTCGTTTAGTCAGATAGTCGAATAGTCACAGCGCTTCGACTACCAGACTAAGCGACTAAGCGACTAAGCGACTAAACAACTAGGAGACTGCTTTTGACCGAACAAACCTATCACATCACCGGCATGGACTGTGCCGACTGCGCCCGCAGCCTGGAAAAAGGGGTGGGCAAACTGGACGGCATCGACCTGTGCCAGATTAGCTTCACCACTGAAACCCTGCGCATCCAGGGCAATGTCGCGCCGGAAACCATCATCAAGCGCGTGCAAGAGATGGGCTACGATGTCGCCGATCCGGACGAGGTGCAGGCGGATAAGTCTGATGACCAACCACCCGCCGGCTTTTTGCGCTATATGTGGTGGCGGCGTGATACACGGGTGGCGCTGCTGGCCGTCCTGTTCATTTTGCCTGGAATGGTTTTTGAAGAGCTGCTGCCCGGGCTAGGCGTTGAACACATTATCATCGACATACTGTCAATAGTTGCTCTCGTCATCGCCGGGACGCCTATCTTTAAAAGCGCCTGGGCGTCCGTGCGCATCAACCACGACATCAACATCAACGTACTCATGTCGATTGCGGCCATTGGAGCGGTGCTGATTGGCGCGTACACTGAGGCGGCAATGGTGATGGTGCTGTTTGTCATCGCGGAGGCTATAGAAGGGTATACCGCCGACCGCGCCCGCCAAAACATTCGCGGGCTGATGGAACTGGCGCCCAACGAAGCCACTGTTCTGCGCCCCTGCATGGATTGTGTGGGGCATTTTGGCAAAGATGGTTACATAGGCGGCCCTTGCCCGTTTTGTGGCGTGGAAGAACAGCGCGTGCCGGTGACGACGTTGACAATTGGGGAAGCGATTATTGTAAAGCCAGGGGAACGTGTGCCGATGGACGGCCGTTTACTGGCAGGCCAATCCGCAGTCAATCAGGCACCCATCACCGGGGAAAGTATTCCTGTTGAGAAAACAGTCGGAGACGAGTTGTTTGCGGGCAGCATCAACGGTCAAGGCACGCTCGAAATCGAAGTGACCCATCTGGCCGCCGACAATACCATCAGCCGCCTCATCAAAATGGTGGAAGAAGCGCAGGACAAACGCGCCCCCACGCAGCGATTTGTAGACCAGTTTGCCAAATATTACACGCCAGCCGTGGTGGTGGTAGCGGCGCTGGTCGCCATCGTGCCAGTTGTGTTTTTTGACCAGATGCTGGTCGATCCGGTTGATGCGACGGCGGGCTGGCTGTATCGGGCGTTGGCGCTGCTGGTGGTGGCTTGCCCCTGTGCGCTGGTCATTTCCACGCCAGTCAGCATTGTCAGCGCCATCAGCAATGGCGCACGGAATGGGGTCATTTTTAAGGGCGGCGCTCACCTGGAAGAATTGAGCCGTGTGAAAGCGATTGCTTTTGATAAAACAGGCACGCTAACCAAAGGTAAACCAGCGGTCGTTGCTGTTCAGTCGGCCAAATGCAGTCTGTCTGCCGCTGAAATGTGTGCCGATTGTGATGAGTTTCTGGCGCTTGCCAGTGCGGTGGAAAGGCGCAGCGAACATCCCATTGCCCAGGCGGTGGTGGCGAAGGCGGAAGATCAGGGGGTAAACGGCCGTTATGCTGCCGCTGAAAATGTGCAATCCTTGACGGGTAGAGGGGTAACGGGGATGGTAAACGGCCGTTCTGTCACCATTGGCAGCCATCTTTATTTTGCCGACCACACGGCACATGAGCGCCATTGCCAGGCGTTGGCCGACGCCGCCGCGCACGGCTACACCACCATGCTCGTCAGCCAGGATGGTGAATACCAGGGCTACCTGGCTGTGGCCGACACGGTGCGCCAGTCGAGCAAACAGGCCATCGCCGCACTCAAGGAACTGGGCATCGGCCATCTCGTCATGCTCACCGGCGACAACGAGGCCACCGCGCAAAAGGTGGGAGTAGACGTGGGTGTGACGGAGATACGCGCCAATTGTTTACCGGAAGATAAGGTAACGGCCGTTGCCCAATTACGAGAGCAATACAACCATGTCGTCATGGTAGGGGATGGCATCAACGACGCCCCCGCCCTGGCCTCAGCCAATGTCGGTATTGCCATTGGCTCCACGGCACAAGCGATGGAAACGGCCGATGTGACCCTGATGCGCGATAGTCTGCTGCCACTGCCCTTCGCCATCAAATTGAGCCGCGCCACGATGCGCGTCATTTGGGTCAATGTGGCCCTGGCACTCGGTCTCAAGTTTGCCTTCTTCTTGTTGGTGCTGGTGGGACTTGGCACGATGTGGATGGCGGTGCTGGCCGATATGGGCGTCTCACTGCTGGTGACGCTTAACGGGATGCGGCTCCTGCGCCAGCCTAAAATGCAATCAGACGGTTAGAACGTGGCGAGATTGGTTCAATCTTGGAGATTGAACCAATCTGAGAACAGGCGTGTGCTATGGCGGTGGAAACTGACCGCTGCCGTTAATCTCCACACCTGGAGCCGAATGGGGAATGCCGCTGCTTATAATTTGGTTGCCCAAAACATCGGTGACCCGAAATGTGTAGGGGCCAGGCCCCATGCCAGGGTTCGGTTTGACAAAGTAATTGTATGTTGTTCTGGGAACTGTCTCGTAAGTGCCATTGCTTTTTAAATACTCAAATTTAGCAATGGGATTACGATGATTACGCACCTGAACGGCCGTCCACCATTGATTGCTGCCCTGCTTAAACTCAAACCGAATTGGCCCAGCAATATTAGGGCTAACAACTTGCCAGGACATAGGCACACGCCCTAATGGAATGTCGTCAATGAGTGCAAAGGCTTGCGGACTCAAATCCAGGCTGCCAAACGCGCAGCCGGGACACATATCTACGATTCTGACAATAACGCTCCCTTTCCGCCCATCGACGCGCACATATGCGCCACAATAATTGGCGTTGCCAAATTGGGGATAATTCATGGCTGCTACCATCAGGTCATTTGGCGTAGCCGGGAAAAGACAAGCACCAGAACCGTCAGCTTCAAAATAATAAGTAGCTTCACCTGAATAGACTGGACCAATCACTGGATCGCCTTTGTTTATGAGGGGGAGATAGGCTCGTGGGATCATGGCGTCGGCAACGGCCGTTTCCTGCCAACACATCACCCCAATCATCATTAAAACCATCACCAATAACAATACAACAATGCTGCGAAATTTTGTCATATTCTTCCTTCGCTCTAAAAATTTACCGGTTTTCTACAAACGAGTCGGATGAATGACAGCGATGTTAATGATGCAGATAGCCTGATCCTACACCTAAACCATTGATCAAGCCACTGCCCCCATTGCCAAATCGCCCTTGTTTGAGATACCATGGCGGCATTATGAAACCCACAGACTACCCCATTCGCCGCGATATATTAAAGCAATTCTGGTTTTCCTTTATGAAAACAGGGCGGGTTGCGCCAACCGGCAATCTGGAACCAGACCCCGAAGTAGTGCGCTCCTGGCAGCGCTGTGCGCCACGACTTGATCCCCGCCAGCCACCTCGTCGAGTCACCATGAAGGCGCAGGCGATGCAAACCATCCTCAAAACCCATGAAGAGTTGATGATGATGGCACGGCCGTTTTTGGAAGACATCTATCAATTTTTGGAAGGGGCTTACTGCGGCATCATCATCACAGACGGTGCTGGCTGCATTTTAGAGGTAGAAGGCGACATCGCCGGGGTACTCGTCGCACCTGACCCAACAACAACGCGGGGACGTTGGTCACAAACCCACCCTCTGATTATTGAAGAGTTGGCGTCCGGGCTGAAACAAGGCACCATGTGGTCTGAGGGACATATGGGAACCAATGCCATCGGCCTGGCAATGCTAACCGCCATGCCTATCCAAGTTGTAGGCGCGGAACATTATTATGAAGCGTACCATCCCTTTGCCAGCTCGGCAGCCCCTGTTCATGATGCCAACGGCCGTATCATTGGCATCATCAGCATCATTGAGCCGGTATTGGCAGTGACACGCCACAGCTTATCGCTGGTGATGGCCGCCGCCCGTGCCATAAGCAACCAGTTGCAAGCAGAGCTATATCTACACGAGGCCAACCATCACTTATCTGAAGTCCGTACCATCCTAGAAGTGATTCATGAAGGCATTATCACCTGGGACAAAAACGGCAAAATCAACCATGTCAACGCCTTGGCTGGCAAGATTCTCCAAATCAAACCCAACGCTATTTTAGGACGGCCGTTTCCAGAAGTGCTCCAATTCTCACCCAAACTGCAAATGGCGATTGACGCTCAGCAAGAACAACATGACGTAGAAACATCCTTGGTCGCACTTGGGAAAGATGTAACTTGCTTGGTCAGTTTGCGCCCGGTGACGTATGGGGGTGGTAAGTCAGCCAGTTTTGTGGTGATGCTGCGTCCCATCGAGCAAGTGCGAAAATTGGTTCACCAACAAGTCGGCACAAAAGCGCTGCTGACCCTGGACGATATGCTCAACCAATCGGCGGCGATGCGCAGCGTGATGCGGCAGGCACGTACCTCCGCACGGGGTACAGCACCAGTTTTGCTGCATGGCGAAGGTGGTGTGGGCAAAAACCACCTGGCCCGCGCCATCCACAATGACAGCGAGCGCCGGAACAACCCGTTTCTGGCACTCAACTGCCGCGCCATTCCCCACGAGCTGATGATTGCCGAGTTTTTAGGCCATGCACAGGACAATTACAGTAACGGCCGTCCTAGTAAATTTGAACTGGCACATGGCGGCACACTGCTGCTAGATCAGGTGGAAAGTTTGTCGTTGGAAATGCAGTCCGCCCTGCTCCATATCATTGAAACGGGACATGTGATGCGCCTGGGCAGTTCGCGCCCCCTTCCCGTTGATGTGCGTATTATCGGCGCGACCACTGCTGATTTAGAAAAACTAACGGCCGAGGGACATTTCATCTCACACCTTTACTATCGCTTTGGCGTATTTAATATCCACATTCCCCCGATGCGGGAACGACCCGAAGATATTCCCTTGCTAGCTGAACGCTTTTTGGCGCGTATTTCGGAACGGGACAATCTGGCGGCGTGGCTTGATGATGAGGCAACGGCCGTTCTCCGCCGCTATCCCTGGCCTGGCAATGTGCGTGAACTGGAGAGCACGCTGGAACGCGCCCTGCACCATAGCAAAGACAATACCATCCACGTTGCGGATCTGCCTGAAGTAATTCGTCAGGGACGGGTGGTTTCCAGCTCTCCTCATGCAGAACCGGTGTTAACGGCCGTTGAGGCCGAGCGTGAAGCCATCATCCGCGCCGGGTATGCTTATCAAGGACAACTGACAGAAATGGCAAAGTCTCTGGGCATTGGCCGCACCACTTTATGGCGCAAAATGACCCGCTACAACCTCTCTTCAGAACAATTCAAATAAGCCCGTTTCACAGCGAAACAAAAACCGAGTCAGGATGTTTCATTCTGAAACAATATTGACGATCTCATTGCGATTCCCCCCTTCGCCCCCTATAGTATGACCTATGTCCTGTACAAATAGGATAAATCAGGCGACTTCAAATTTGTAGATTTTAACCAATAGCCCTCACCAAGAGCCACTTGCCTGATTGAAAAGAAACGGCCGTTTTCGGCCAAATGTTCCGCAAGGAAGAGGAACAAATTCTCAAAAATCATCCCAGCGATCATCTCAACCACACTGTTATCTTTTTGATAGCAGTGTCTTAAGTTTATTTCCATGGAGCGTCCCAATGTTTCTGGAAAGGAGGCATAGTTTATCGCATTAACAGCAAGAGGAACCCCCAAAACCATTCTCACATTGTAGACCGCGTTGCAGACCTGTCAGGGTTTGCATAAGCAATAGCAGCCTGATCGGGAAAACCTGACAGGTCTAAACATAATTTTTCAGCTTAAGGAGACGAAAATGGACAATTTATTAGGTGAATTTCTAGGCACAATGTTTTTAATCATCCTCGGTGATGGCGTTGTGGCAAATGTG
>JACSSI010000324.1 GCA_014879345.1 Anaerolineae bacterium
CCCAGCGCGAATATCCCGCGCACTGGGGCCGGTTTGGGGATTACGGGTGTCGTCGTGCCTAATGGCATTTGGGTAGTGGTGGCTCCGTTGCTCGCCTTTCCAGAGGTGGATTCCGCTAAAGAGACACCCGTAAATTGCTTCTTCTGTTGGGTCAGTGCGCCAGGAATATGTTCCTCTAGCACCAGATGGAAATTCGTGCCGCCAAAGCCATAGGCACTGACGCCGCAGCGTCGCGGCGTGCCGTTGGGCGATGCCCATTCCCGTGCTTCATGATTCACAGCGAATGGGGTACGGCTAAAATCAATGTTGGGATTGGGTTCTTCCGCATTGAGGGTCGGCGGCAAAATCTTATGATGGAGCGCCAGGGTAGCCTTGAGCAGCCCGGCCGCCCCCGCCCCCGCCTTCAAATGGCCGATATTGCTTTTGGCTGAACCAAGCGCGATGCTGCCGACCGCCGCCCCGCCAAATACTTTTGTCAAACTTTCCACTTCGGCCACATCACCCACCCGGGTAGACGTGCCATGTGCTTCAACCAGTGTGGCGCTGGCGGGGTCGAGTCCTGCATTTTCCCAGGCACGTTGGATAGAGAGGATTTGTCCCACCGGATTAGGCGCGGTGATGCCCTTGCCTTTGCCATCGCTGCTGCCACCCACACCACGAATGACGGCGTAAATTTTGTCGCCGTTTTGCTCCGCATCAGACAGCCGCTTTAATAGAAATGAGCCAGAGCCTTCACCCATGATAAAACCGTCTGCCCCAGCGCCAAAGGGGCGGCTGCCGGTGGCGCTCAACGCGCCGATTTTGCAGAATTTCACAAAGACAGGGGCGCCCATATTGCGGTCTACACCGCCAGTTAAAACGGCGTCAACCTGGTGTTGGGTGAGCAGTTCGATGGCGGCGTTGATGGCGGCAAAGCTGGAGGCGCAGGCGGCGTCTGTGATGTAGTTGGGGCCGCGCAGATTGAGCATATTGGCAACCCGTCCCGAGACGATGTTGGGCAGTTCGCCGGGCATGGTATCTTCGGTGATGGCGGGAATGCGCTGGTCGATGGTGCTGTGCCATTCGCTGATGATTTGCTCGCGCACACTGCCGGGCAGTTGGTTGAAGGCGGTAGAGGTTTGCAGGGCGTCGGCATACTCGGGGAAGATGATGCGGTTCTGGGTGATGTAATGTTGTTCACCCCCCATGGCTGTGCCTAAAATAACGCCGGTTTTTTCTGTGTTTAACGGCCGTTCTGGATACCCATAGTCCGCCAACGCTTCCGCCGCAATCGTCACTGCCCACTGCTGACCTTCATCCATCGACGCGGCCACTTTCGGCGGCATCCGATACCGCTTCCAATCAAATTCAAAGCCACGCACCCAGCCGCCAATCTTGCTGTACGTCTTGTCAGGCGCATAGGGGTCGGCATCGTAGTAAAAATCAGGATTCCACCGTTCTGGCGGCACCTCGGTGATGCTATATTTTTTATTGACAATATTCTGCCAAAAAGCTGGCGCATTCGGCGCATCTGGCAAAATCGCGCCTACCCCCACAATTGCAATCGCTCTGTCTGCTGAATCCATCGGAAACCTCAATAATTGTGAATTGTGGATAATTAATGGTGAATTGTGAATGAACAGCCTCGCACTCATTCACAATTCGTAATTCACAATTCACAATTCACAATTACGCCTTAAACGCTTTATTCAACGCCCCTGCCACAAAATCCATGTCCTCAATCAAGCCCGCTTGCGCCTGGTAAATGCCCGGCAAATTCAAGGAGTTGGCTAGATTGGGGTCAGTTTGACCCACGCCAATCGCCCAACGTAAGCCGTCGGTGGCTACTTTGAGAGCCGCATCACGGGCATGGATGCGGGACATAGCTTGACGGGTAGGTACATCCAGCCGGATTGCTTCCGTAGGTTTGTCTACCACCCGTTCAGCAAACATGGCGGCCGTTTCCACAAAGGCTATCAGTTCACCCAGGCGGAACAGCACATGCTGTTGGCGCGTCAACCGGTCAATGCGGCAGCGGTCTAAAATAACGGACAGCGCCCGCATCGCCATCGCGGCCGTGCCAGCGCCGTTGTCTGGCTGCTGAGTATGCAGCGCATCCAGTTTGTCCGCCCAATCGGTATAATAAGCGCCGCGAGATTTGAGATGGAGCTGCCAGCGGTCGCGGGCAATCGTCCATTCCATAATTTCAGACGTGCCTTCGTAAATGGTGGTGATACGCACATCCCGTTTGATTTTTTCCACCATGTACTCTTTGGTGTAACCGTAACCGCCCAGCGCCTGAATCGAATCTTCGGCCGCTTTGTTGCCAGCCTCAGTCGCCATGTATTTGGCGACAGCGCCTTCCGTTTGCAAGCCATGATCTTCATCGTCGCTGTCTAGCCGTTCTGCCACCCATTCAATATAAGAACGCGCCGCTTCCAAACGCACGGCATTCGGGACGATAAGTTTATGGGTATAGCCTTGTTTTTCGCTGAGGGGATCGCCGCCCTGGATGCGGTCTTGGGAATAGCGGATGGCGCGTTTGAGAGCCGCCCAGCCTGCGCCCATGCCAAAACAGCCCACCATCAAGCGCGTATAGCCAAATACGGCTTGGGCTTGTGCCAGACCTTGCCCTTCTACGCCGCCAATCAAGCGGTCGATGGGCGCATATACGTTATCTAAAAAGAGAGCGGCCGTGTTGCTGGCACGAATGCCATGTTTATCTTCTTGCTTGCCCTTGGAGAAGCCTTCTGCATCTTTGTCGATGACAAACCAGCTTGGCCCACCAGGAGCCAGCGCCAGAATGGTGTAGAGGTCAGCGACGCCACCATTGCTAATCCATTGCTTCTGCCCGCTGATTTTGTAGCCAACTACTTCACCATCTTCTTCGACGGGGACGGCTTTAGTGGTCATAACGGCGAGGTCGGAACCGGCTTGGGGTTCGGTAGCGCCGTAGGCCATGAGCAGCGCTTCTTCCGCCACTTTGCCCATCCACAGTGCTTTTTGCTCGTCTGTGCCGCCTACGCGGATGGGGTCGGAGCCAAGGAAGGTGGCGAGTACGCCGGTGGCGATGCCCAGGTCAATGGAGGCCATTAGTTCTGAAACCCGGTAAATGTCGTAAGCGCCACCGCCCAATCCCTCATATTCTTCGGGGATAAAGAGCAAGTGCAGCCCAAATTGCATGGGGTCATATAATTCTTGCAATACTTCGGTAGGGAATCGATCTTCATGATCTAATTCAAGCAAAAATTCGGGGGTCAACTTGTCCTCGGCATACCGTTTGAGGGTATCGAGAACCATGTCGCGTGTTTCTTGATCTAATCCGGCCATAGGAGCCTCCTCCTGAATAATAAGTTTCCCGGTGACACAAATAAAGACAGCGCAAGGTTTTTTAACTTTACGTAGTCGATCTTTTTTATTGTTTTGTGCTTTTTATTGGATGCAGTGGGATTCTGCTGGTTGCAATGTGGCTAGCGATGTTTGCTAAATAGATTTGCAAATAAAAAGCACCCAACTGCATACCCAAGTATGCATCGTGGATGCTCCCCGACCTTATTTAGTTGTTCTATCTGTATAAGATTTACTCTTCATTTTAATACAGGTAGAACAGTAAAAAGAGTGACAAATGTAATGTATTTTTTGTGAAAAAAGGTACAAATATGACAGTGACTGGATTGATGGTGTAGAAAACTTCTTAACTATTGAGAGGCAAGTCGCTGGGCGATTCTTTCATAAAAAGATGCCCCCGCCAGGACTCGAACCTGGGCACATGGCTTCGGAGGCCAATGCTCTGATCCACTGAGCTACGGGGGCAAATTGCGGCTGAGATTCTGCCACAGGGGGTGGGAAATGTCAAATGAAGGTGGCGGTTGGCGGATGATTGATTTGATGAAAGGAAACGGCCGTTACTATTAAAAATCCCGAATTTATGACAAATTGAGGTTGATTATAAAATGGCTGGGCAAACTAACCAAAATTGGGTAGATGATATTCATGTCAATCACACAATAATCGTGACAAAATACAGGGTGACATATGACATTAGTCAGTATCCAGGGGGTGCAAAAATATGAGACAATGCCGACGATTTTGGCTACTTCTTTAAACCGCCTAACAGATGTAGAGTATATTTGGTAGGGGTCGTATTTTCACAATTTATCCCACTCCTGCTAACGGCCGTTTTCCAGAATGGCGTGAACCACTGTTTTAGCATAACGGAAAGCGGGATAATCTTTAATAATCTTTGAAGGCTGATTAGATCGCTTTCCCATATGTCCCCCACATTATGAGTTGCTCGATCATCTGTATGCGGTACAAGTGATGGATTGGGATATTGCTCATCGCAATACTCATCGAGGAGATTTAACAATGTTCATGAAAGGGATAGCGCCATTTGAGCAGGTGATGATTTATTCCGTGCTCGTAATGGCAGTAGTAGCACTTGTTTATGCGTATTGGTTGGCTCGTAAGACGTTTGCTGCGGATACAGGAACAGCCGAAATGCAGCGTATTTGGGGGTACATTCGGGATGGGGCGAATACCTATCTGCGTACGCAGATGAAAACGATTGCCATCCTGATTGTTATTCTCACCATTGCCATGTTTTTAAGCGTGGCCCTCGTCCCACCCACAGGAGAAGCCAACGAGCTTTTCTGTGCGGAAGCGGTGGAAACAGCACTGATCAACAATATTGCTGCCAACACCAGTCTCAGTTCTGCCCAAATTGCCCACTTATTAGAAACCCAAACCCCACAAATCATTGCTCATGAGAATGGCTATATGACCCTAAAACCAGATCGGGTGGCAGCTTCAGTTGCCTGCCAACCTGCGGTGTGGGGGGTTGCTACTGCCCGAGCACTGGCCTTTGTTATGGGGGCAACGTTTTCAGCTACGGTTGGTTTTATCGGCATGAACATGGCTGTTCAAGGGAATGTGCGTGTTGCTTCTGCATCTCGGCGCAGCTTTAAAGAGGCGCTGACGATTGCGTATCGTTCTGGCACTATCACCGGTATGCTGACGGATGGGCTGGGGCTGCTCGGCGGCACGTTTATCTTTATCATGTTTGTCAAGGCAGCGCCAGATGTGCTGCTGGGTTTTGGTTTTGGCGCCACGCTTATCGCGCTCTTTATGCGTGTGGGTGGCGGCATTTACACCAAAGCGGCCGATGTGGGGGCGGACTTGGTCGGTAAGGTGGAAGCCGATATGGAAGAAGACGACCCGCGTAATGCGGCCGTTATTGCCGACCTGGTAGGTGATAATGTAGGCGATTGTGCGGGTATGGCCGCCGACATCTTTGAATCGTATGAAGTGACGATTGTCGCCAGTTTGATTTTGGGGTTGGCGCTGTCGGCGATGACTGGTCAATTATTCTGGATTATTTTACCGCTGTTGGTACGCGGTATTGGCGTCCTTAGCTCTATTTTTGGTACGTATGCGGTGTCGTTGTGGAATGTGGAGGATGCTGAGGAAGCGATGTTCAAGAGCTATGAGCTTTCTAGCGCCATCACCATTACGGCAACTTTTTTGTTAGCTTATTTCTACGCTGGCGGCCAAGACCCCAGTCCGATAACGGGGAAACTTTCTCATCTATCACTAGGAGCGTTAGTGGCGGTGGGTGTTGGGTTGGCAGTGGCGTTTAATCCGCTGACGGCAAAGGCCACCAGTGCCACCAGTCCGCGTGTACAAAAAATTGCCAAAGCGACGAATTTTGGGCCGGCGCTGGTGATTTTGGAAGGGATGTCGCTGGGTTATCTTTCCAGTGTATGGTCGGTGCTGGTGATTGCGGCTAGTTTGGGCGCGGCAGTTTTGGTTTATACGGTTATCTTCCCACCGGCATTGTATGGCTGGGCGATTGGCATTGGGTTGCTGATTGCCATCGGCTTTATTGTGCGCGGGGCGATGAAGAAAGACCTCGTTACCGGCTTCTTTTTTGCCATGTGGACGATGGTGGCGGCGCTGTTCCTGGTTAGTATGCAAGGTGAAGCGCTCCTCACTGGCAACAAGATTACGTATATTCTCTTTGGTGTCTCGTTGATTGGGGTGGGTATGCTCTCGCATACGGGCAATAATGTCAGTATGGATACGTTTGGCCCCATCTCTGATAATGCCAATGGCATTGGTGAACTGGCTGGTGAAGATTTTACACCAGAATCTCGCCAGATTATGGCTGACCTGGACGCGGCCGGTAA
>JACSSI010000325.1 GCA_014879345.1 Anaerolineae bacterium
CTGCCCATATAACCATGCAGCATCAAGATAACAACACCTTCCCATCCCTCTTTGGGTTCGGCTTTAAAAGTATATGGTTGACGTTCAGCAGGCACTTCATAATCTGGTTGAAAGGGCATATTTCGGTTCCTTTTTTTGCTTATTTTGGGAGTATAGTAGCAGAGAGGCAAGGTGGCAAGGTGGCAAGGGAGGAGGTCTGTTGGCGTGTCTAGGGGTGGGGTGAATTGTGGTACAATACGCGCCATGTCGATTCATGTGTTGTCTGACCAACTTGCGTCTCAAATTGCGGCCGGTGAAGTGGTAGAACGGCCGTTTTCCGTTGTCAAAGAACTCGTTGAAAATTGCATCGATGCCGGCGCCACCACCATCAATATCGACATCCAGGAAGGGGGTCGCTCGCGTATCCAAATCGCCGACAATGGTTTGGGTATTGCCGCTGAAGAGATCGAAACCGCCTTCCTGCGCCATGCCACCTCCAAGCTGCAAGCTGTGGCAGATTTAAACGCCATCCGCACCCTGGGCTTTCGCGGCGAAGCTTTGGCCGCTATAGCCGCCGTCAGCAAAGTGACCATCGTCTCTCGAGCTGCCGGTGAAACGGCCGGGACGCGCCTGGAACTGGATGGCGGTAAACTGGTGAGTCGGGACAGCGTGGGAGCGCCACAAGGCACCGTTATTGCTGTGGAAAATCTTTTCTACAATGTGCCTGCCCGTCTCAAATTTCTCAAAAGTGTCACCACCGAAAAGCGGCTCATCGACGAGTTTACCAGCCGCTATGCCCTGGCTTATCCCCACATTCGCTTTAGGCTGACACATAACGGCCGTATTACCTTCCAAACCAGCGGCAGCGGCGATTTGCGTGACGTGTTGGTGGCGGTTTATGGGCCGGAAACGGCAAGAGAATTATTAGAGATTGAAGATCAAAGATTGAAAGATAACGAGGAGAAACCAGCTTCTAATCTTCAATCTTCAATCTTTGTTTCTGGTTTTGTTGGGCCACCCAGCCTGCATTGGGCGAATCGCAGCCATATGGTTTTGTTCCTAAACGGCCGTTACATCCGTGATAACAGCCTCACCTACGCCATCATTCAAGCCTACCACACCTTGCTGCCCACCGGACGCTACCCGCTTGGTATCGTTTTCATCACCATGCCCGCCGAAGATGTAGACGTAAACGTGCATCCCACCAAAACCGAAGTGCGCTTTCACCACAGCGACCGGGTATTCAGCGCCGTGCAAAAAGCAGTGCGCAACACCCTCATCGCCGAAACGCCGATACGCGACATGGGCGCCTGGGCTGTGCCACGCCCCACGCCAGCCGCTCCTGGCTGGTCGGGCGAACTGGATGAAAATGCCTTTGTGCGCCGTGAAAGCGATCCCCAACCAGCACTTGGTTTTGACTGGACACCACCCGCCTTTCGTTACGATGATGAGGAAACGGCCGTTTCAGCAGACCCGTTTTCCTCCCATTCGCCAGCAATCAACCCTGCCACCTTGCCTCCCACTGCCGACCTGGGCGGCGGCAAGCTGCCCATCATGCGGGTCATCGGTCAAATCGGCGCCGCCTTCATCATCACCGAAGGGCCAGATGGCGTCTTCCTCATCGATCAGCACGCCGCGCATGAACGCATCCTCTACGAGCAGTTTATGGCCGATTGGCGCGATGAAGATGGGGTGACATCACAGGGATTGGTAACGGGAACGGCCGTTCACCTGTCACCTCCGCAAGCCACCCTGCTCAATGAAAACATGGCAACCATGAGCCAACTTGGCTTTCAGATCGAACCGTTCGGCCCCAACGCCTTCATGGTGCGTGCCATTCCCGCCATCCTGGCAAAACTAGACCCCGCGCAAGCCGTCCTGTCTGTGGTGGAAGATTTAGAACGGGGAGACAAGCCAATGCAGGGCAAAATCGAAGACAAAATTGTGATGCGTGTGTGCAAAACGGCCGCTGTCAAAGCTGGTCAAACCCTCTCACAAGCAGAAATGGAAGCGATGATCTGGCAGCTTGAAAAATGCCAGAACCCCCACACCTGCCCCCACGGGCGTCCCACCCTCATTTACCTCTCTGTTGCCCAACTCGCCAAACAGTTCGGCCGGATTTAAAGTTCTGGAGAGGTGTGATCTGCTTCTGCCACCGCAATAACTACATTCCCCTTTTTATGTCCTTTTTCGACATACCGATGCGCTTCAACAACTTGTTCCAAGGGATAACATCTATCAATGACCGGTTTCAAGCTGCCAGCCTCAACTAGCTCTGTTAGGAAAATTAAATCTTCAACCTTTTCTTTGCCATTAGCTGAAGTATGCACATTCAGATAGGTTCCGTTTTTCTTTAGCACCTTTTTCGCTTGTTTTGGCGGGAATTTGCCAACTGCATCAAAGATAACATCATATGTTTCGCCGCGTTGGGTAAAGTCTTCTTTGGTGTAATCAACGACGTGATCCGCCCCCAGCGATTTCACCATTTCTATGTTTGCGGTGCTGCAAACGGCCGTTACCTCCGCCCCAAAATAGTTAGCAAGCTGTACTGAAAACGTGCCTACACTGCCAGAAGCGCCGTAGATCAGCACGGTTTGCCCAGGCTGGATGTGGGCTTTGCGCAAACAGCGCAAGGCAGTCACTGCGCCGGTGGGCAACGTCGCGGCTTCTTCATAACTAAGAGTAGCTGGTTTAATCGCCACCATGCCGTCTTCAGGCAAACATTTGTATTCGGCATAACCGCCAAAATTTGCGCCCATCGTCGAGGCAATTACTGCATCGCCCACCGTAAACTTTGTCACATTTTTGCCTGCTGCTTCCACTTCGCCCGCCACCTCCATGCCGAAAATCGTCCGTTTTGGTTTGAAAACACCCAGATACAAGCGGGCAAAAAGCCATTGGGAACCCGGCACATTGAAGCTGCGCATTCTGGTGTCGCCAATGTGGGCGGTTGTGGCCTGAACTTTGACGAGAATTTCGTTATCTTGCGGTACAGGTTTAGCTATCTCTTTCATTTGCAGGACTTCTGGCGGCCCGTATTTTGTGCATACAATTGCTTTCATGATAATTGGACTCCAGCAAACTCGTTTTTATCTCTATTTTTATTCATTTTCTATTTCCTTTTTGGGCAACCAGGCAGCACTGCATCATTGACCAGTGATAGGAAAAAATACATAGCAATCTGATTTGCTGAATTTTTAATTGTGTAACTGTTTGGGATGTATGTGTTGCGTAAAATTGTTTAAGATGTGTAACGATACAGCCAGACGAGGGTCGAGCCTTTCGGCAAGTTCAAGAACCACTTGGCGAAGCCCGGTTCCCTTCGACAGGCTCAGGACACCTCCCTGTATCTTTCCTAAATTGGATCATCTTTTGGCTCGTATGAGAAGACTTCCTCCAGGGGTGAATCAAAGACAAAGGCAATACGAAAAGCTAATTCTAAAGAAGGTGAATATTTTGCGTTTTCGATGGCGACGATGGTTTGGCGGGTGACACCTACTTTGTCGGCCAGCTCTTTTTGGGTCATCTCGTTGTGGTAGAAGCGTAATTTACGAATGTTGTTGCTAATGGCGAGTTTGCCCATCTTAGAACCCCCTCCGATAAATAACTAATCTGGTCACATCGCCGATTACCTGCGCCATCAGCCCAAAGAAGACGAGCAGGGCAAACATAACCAATGGCGACTGTCCGAGTACGAATGTGAACATGGCAAAAAAGCTGCCGAGCGAGGTGACGGTGTAGGTGATTTTTGTCCCCTTCAAATCAATGAGTTCGTCTCGTTCATCTTTGATGTCTTCGATGTCGGGATTTTCATCACCGGTTTGGATGGCAATGACAATGGCGGAGACGATGTGGGTGAGAATCATACCGATGATGGTAACAATAATGGATAGCACGATGACAATTCCCCACAGACGGAAGAGGTCTGTTGAATTGAGGCCACCATCCGCAGCCATCTGAAATACGCGGGTTGTGTAGAAAATTAAAATGAGCGAAAAGCTGATTAAGGTTACTGTTATATTTTTTTCTTGAAAGGACATGATTACCTCATTTGGGGTCTAAAACTTCAAAAGTCTTCAGTGAAACTGAACGCTTACTAGAAACCTTTTCGATAGTAATAAAGTTGAGAAATGTAGCCGAATATCTCTGAAGCCACGAAGGCGAGAATAAGTAAGTTGAAGATGATTAAGGGCGGTGTCGAAAACATTAAAAATCCCATTGAAATGAAAAAGCCTGTTAAAAACAGATAATGGGAATTTCGTGTTGATTTTAGTTCAATCAGTTTGTCTCGTTCGTCGGCTGCCGTAGTATCTTCATGGTTGGTGGCAATGGCGTTGATGATGTTGAACACGACATGAACGACAACTGTAAATATGATGACCGGAACCCACAGTCCAATAACAGCGATTGTGCTAAGCACACCTGCTTGATACATTTCGTAAACATTGAAAAAATAAAATCCAAAAATCACCAATGTACTTATTAAAGAAACAAGATTGTTTTTTTCTTGATAGGTCATTTGTTTACCTCATATTTGTAAAAAGAATTTTACCAGACGTATTATTTATTGGACATATAGTAAAATATATTTTCCATGATGTCAAGTATTTTTTACATCAAGTTGGGAGAATGATGATGTCATCTAGTCTTTTGTTGCGAAGCCGGGCAATCTTGTTATGTTTTACAGTCAATTAGAAGGGTATACCGGGCTGCACAGGTTAACTCACAATTTATAATGAGGGCGAGTGCCGATTAGGAGGTAAGCGGTGATGATGACTGAAGCTGAGGCGATGACGTTGGTGGCGGCGCTAAAGAGCGGGAAACGGTTTGCCACCCGTTTTCAGGAAGAGGAATGGGGGATTATTTATGAGGATAACGGCCGTTTTCAAAAATGGTCGCATCGTGTGGAGCCGTTTGAGGGGGGTAAAGAGGAATGGTCACGTGAGCAGATGTCTGAGGCGGAAGTGGTCGCTTTGTTGATGGCTTATTACAGCTTTGACCGGATGCAAGCGGGCCTGCGTTAAGCCCGTCGGGGTTGGCAGCGAGGTGAGGGTTATAAAACGGCCGTTTCTCGCCCCAATCGACTACTCATCTGCCACCGTCACAATCACATTGCCCACTTTTTGGCCTGATTCTACATAGCGGTGTGCTTCGGCCATGTCCGCCAATGCATAGCGCTTGTCGATGATGGTTTTGAGTTTTCCGGCGACCATCAACTCTGACAGGAATTCAAGATCAACAACTTGCGGATTGGTCATCTCGAACAATACTTTTTTGCTGCCCCGTGACGCCCATTTGCCGCGTATGAACTGAGTTAAGCCAGAGGGATTGGCGATGAGATAACGGCCGTTTTCATTCAGTGCTTGCATACTACCGGCAAACGGACTCTTGCCAATAATGTCAAAAATCACATCATAACGCTGCCCGTTTTGCGTAAAATCTTCCCGGGTGTAGTCAATCACATGGTCTGCGCCGAGAGCCAGAAGCGGCTCTAATTTGTGGCTGCTGTCAACGGCCGTTACCTCCGCCCCCATATTTTTCGCCAACTGGATGCCAAAGGTGCCAATGCTGCCACCAGCCCCGTTGATCAAAATCTTTTCGCCTGGGTGCAGCGCTGCTTTGCGTAGAAAGTGCAATGCTTCCAAACCGCCGAGGGGAACGGCCGTTGCCTCTTCATAGCTGATGCTGGCCGGTTTGATGATAAGCGGCGCCTTTACCGACACGCACATATATTCCGCATAACTGCCAAAGCCAAAACCCGCCGAGCCAAACAGGGCGTCCCCCACCTGAAACCGCTGCACCTCTGCCCCAACAGCTTCAACATCTCCTGCCAGATAGCCGCCCAAAATCGAAATTCGCTTTGGTTTGCGCACACCAACATACAAGCGCATCGGCAGCCCCACCCAGGATGGAAACTGCATACGCCGCATTTCACAATCACCCGTCGTCACTGTGGTGGCTCTAATCTTGACCAGCACTTCATTCGCTTTGGGCGTCGGTTTTGCCACTTCCCGCAGTTGCAGCACATCGGGAGCGCCATAGTTTTCCCATACAATTGCTTTCATAACTATCCCTGCTTAAACCCTAACCTGGATAAACCAGAAACAAAAAATTATGGCATCGAATTGGCGCAAATTAACGCGAAAAA
>JACSSI010000326.1 GCA_014879345.1 Anaerolineae bacterium
AGCGATGCCATTTTAGACCGGCTGATCCACAATGCCTATCGGCTGGAATTACAAGGAGAGTCTATGCGGAAAGTGCATTCCCCGTTGTCTAATGAACACAATTGACGGTATGATTTGTTATCCAGCGTTGTCACCCTTTGACTGATCGCTTTGCTCCGGTTTGTGTGATCGGCATGGCCCGGAATCAGTGATCGTTTTCACCGGAATATGCATGCAAATAAGCTGTTCGTTGGCGAACATAGTCTGCTTCAGCGTCGCAACCACATGTAATAACGGGTTCAGGATAGGGGCTATTCATCGTTTTTAGGGTCATTTCTACTGTTTGCCGTCCTACTTCTTGCATCACTACACGAGTTGCTTGCTCAATCGCAGTCAAGGTAACATCCTCATCTAGATGTGATTTCACTAACTCGGCCATCATTTCTGTTATTTCTGTGATATTGTTCATTTGAGACCATCCTCTGTATTCTGTTTGGTGTGATGACCTCAGAATACCAGTTGATGGTCTCGTGCCCAAATCACTGACAACTTGTTCGTGCACCCCTTTCATCAGAGAAAAATAACACAAATGTGGCAAGAGTCGCCGTTGTGGGCTGAGAGAGCCAACCTCAAATTGTATTGGTAGTTAGGCATGGTGTGGGATAGGTTAGGGGACAGCAGAGTCCGCGCTTTGTGGCAAAAAGCCCGTGTTTTGCTCCAGCAGCGCAGCGAGAAAGTTACCGATGCGGCTGCGCGAAAGTTGTTTTTAGAGCAAGTGCTAGATCACCGCGCTTTTGTACCTATTCAGGTGTAGCTTGAGCCTGTCGCAGGCGGAACCGGACTTCGACAGGCTTAGGCTGCGTGTTTGTTCCCTTTATTCCACTTATATAAAAAAAGAGCTCAACTAGTTCGCCTCATACAAAACTTAGGGAGATAGCAATGTTGTTTAATAATTCAATAAATATTGAATTATTACATTTATCACCTCTTTGCATGACAAATGTCACTATACCCTTCAAGGGTAAGGAGTTACATTTTGAGCAAATTAATTCAATAGTTATCGAATTATCCAAACGGAAATTAACTCGGTGAAACTTATGTGCAAAGAAATCCCAGCAAAAACAACAACGCCAGAAGGAATAGCAAGCATTCTAAAAACATTGGCCGATCCAAACCGCCTGCGTATCTTTGAAGCCCTCATGCGCGGCGCTTCTTGTAATGGCTGGCTAACTGAAGAATTAGGGCTGTCTCCTAATTTGCTCTCTCATCACCTGAAGGTGCTGCGTGAAGCAGGATTGATTCAGGACAGGCGAGATGAAGTAGACGGCCGTTGGATATATTACCAGGTAGATATACCCGCATTGACCACCCTGCACCACTGGTTTGGAGAATTTCTGGATCCCGCCCGCGCCGTCTTGCAACCCAATTTGTGCGGCCCCGAAGGAAATGCGACCAACAGCGGCAACCTCACGCCCAAGTTTATTCTGGAGGAAGCCGCAGCATGACAACCCGTAGCCTGATGGTCATTCTGGCCCACCCCGACGATGAATCGTTCCCCATGGGCGGCACGCTGGCTAAGATGTCAGCCGAGGGCAACCACGTCCATCTGGTGGTCGCTACGCGGGGCGAAGCTGGTATTGTTGGAAAATCAGCGGCAGAAACGGCCGTTATTCGTGAAACCGAACTGCGCCAAGCCTGCACCGAACTAGGTATACAGCAGCTTACCTTTCTGGACTATGTGGATGGCGCATTAGCCAATATCCCGGACAGCGAGGGTGCGGATCGCCTGCTGACCTTGATGCGCCAATCGCCACCCGATGTTGTCGTCACCTTTGGCCCCGATGGCATTTCCGGCCATCCCGACCATCTAGCCGTTTACCGCTGGACGACGGCCGCTTTTGACCAATACCAGCAGGAAGTAGAACGGCCGTTACGCCTTTACTATATCACCCCCTCCGAAGCCACCCAACAGGGCTGTGGCATCCCGCCCCCGGCCGAAGCGGTAGGTGGACCGGTCGCCTTCATCGACGTGGGCGGGTTCCTGGTGCAAAAAGTACGGGCCGCGCAGCAGCACCAGAGCCAGTATCCCCCCTTCAAGGGCGACCCGGAAAGCGAAGCGCAAAACATGGCCTGTCACGAACTCTTTCGCCTGGCCCGGCCGCAAATAGCGGCCAACGGCCATGGCCCAGAAACAGATTTATTCGCCGGACTCAACGGCGTAAATTCACAAAAATCATTCAGGAAGATTACTTAATGTCAACAACAACCGAACAAATCACCGTTTCACAACCCAAACAAGGCTGGAAATTACCAGTGCTGGTCATCGCCCTGGCTGTTATGTGGTGGCTGCTCTACGGCCAACTGCAAAACATTGCGGATTGGATCACCTACACCGTGCTCGGCCTGTCACCTCTGTCCCATCTGGGGCAGTCGGTCAACTTCTTCTTCTATGACGTACCCAAAATCCTGATGCTGCTGTCTGGCATGATCTTTCTCATCACCATGATACGCTCCTTCTTTAGCGCCGAACAGGCGCGGGCAGCGCTGGGTGGTAAGCGTGAAGGCGTGGGCAATGTGTTGGCTGCCAGCCTGGGCGTCATCACACCTTTTTGTTCCTGCTCGGCCGTACCCCTGTTTATCGGCTTTGTGGAAAGCGGCGTACCGTTGGGCGTCACCTTTTCCTTCTTAATTGCTGCGCCAATGGTTAACGAAATTGCCTTAGCCATGCTCTTTGGCATGTTTGGCTGGCAAATTGCCGGGCTGTACATGGTAAGTGGCCTGATCATTGCCATTCTGGGTGGTATGCTGATTGGTCGTTTGAAACCAGAGCGGCACGTAGAGGATTTTGTGTGGCAAATTAAGGTTGGGCCGCAAACGGGTATCACCTACAAACCCACTTGGGACGACCGCATTCGTGACGCGGGTCGCAGCACCAAAGAAATCGTGAGCAAGGTGTGGCCCTATGTCATTCTCGGTATCGCCATCGGCGCCGCCATTCACGGGTTTGTGCCGGAATCTTACCTGGCCGACATTATGGGACGCAGTTCCTGGTGGGCGGTACCGGCGGCTGTTTTGTTAGGTATCCCGCTTTATTCCAATGCCGCCGGCATTATCCCGGTGGTCTCCGCCCTGGTGGCCAAGGGGGCGGCGTTAGGCACGGTGTTGGCCTTCATGATGTCGGTGGTGGCTCTCAGCCTGCCGGAGATGCTCATTTTGAAGCGCGTGATCAAGACACCGTTGATTGTGATGTTCATCACCATCGTCGGCACAGCCATCATCTTCACCGGCTATCTCTTTAACTTTATTGTTCGCTAATACAGAGGAGCTAATCATGAACGACAATAAACAAATTTTAATGGATACCTTGCAATTTCACGGCCACAAATGCTGGGCCAGCACGGCGGGAGTGCGTTTGGGCCTGGCGGCGCTGGAGGCATTAGGCGCAGAACGCAGCGGCGCTAAATCGCTGCACGCCATTGTCGAATATGGCGACCATCACGGCGCCATGTGTTTTGGCGATGGCATTCAGTACACCACAGGCTGCACCTTTGGCAAAGGCAACGTCAGCAAAGACCCCAAGGGCAAGCTGGCGGTGACGCTGATTGACAAGGCCAACCAGAAAGCGGTGCGCGTGTCTTATAAACCAACACTGCAAAAGCAAATCAAGGAATCGGCCTTTATGCAAAAACGCTCGGCCGGTGTGCCCCCGACGCAAATCCCGGAAGAAGAGCAGTGGGAACTGGTCACCCTGATTTGGGATGCCCCGGCAGAACAAATCATGACCGTCGGGCCAGTGGTGGCTTACGACTGGCAAGAGCCGGCGGAAATCATCCGTTTTGCCGTGTGCAGTGGCTGCGGCGAATTAGTGGCTGAACCGTACTTGCGCGTTGTGGAAGGCCAGCCGCTGTGTATGGACTGTGCGGGGTATACCGCGTCATGAACGATATGAGCGCCATGTTTTACCTGGTTAATGCCGTTGTCGTCTTTTTCTTTTCGGGACTGATGGCGATGGCTGGTCTGGGAGCGGCCTTTCTGTTTGTGCCTCTGTTTTATTACATGGGCGTGCCGCTGGCGGAAGCAACGGCCGTTGCCCTGCTCCTCAATGTGGTCAGCCTGATGTTTGCGTCTGTCAACTACTGGCGCGGCGGGCTGGTGAATTGGCGGGTAGGGCTGCCGGTGCTGATAACGGCCGTTATCCTGGCCCCCCTCGGCGCTCGCCTGACACCCTATGTAGACCGCCGTCTGCTGCTGGGCATGTTCGCCGCCTTCCTGGTGTTTGCCGGAGCTATGATGCTCTTTTACAGACCGAAACCCCGCGAAAAAACATTGAGTCGGGGAGTAGAGGTCGGCGCAGGAACGGCCGTTGGCGGCGCGGCTGGTTTTCTCGGTGGAATGCTGGGCGTAGGCGGCGGCAACTTTATTCTGCCCGTACTCAACTGGCTGGGTCTGGATGCGAAGGTTGCCGCTGGCACAACGGCCGTTATCGTCGTCTTCTCTTCCTTCAGCGGCTTCCTGGGACACGCCACATTGGGCGGCCTAGACCCCCTGTTTGTCGGTCTGATGGCGCTGATGGCCGCCAGCGGTTCCATCGTTGGCTCGCAGTTGATGAAAACCAGGCTGTCCAGCGCCCAACTGAAACGCATCATTGGCGTGCTGCTCTGGCTCATCGCCGCCAAGATGATTTTCGATCTATTCAAGTAAAGGAACCTTTCCATGAGCACTTTTTTCATCATGACAGTTGGCCTCTTTCTGTTAGCCATTGTTTCAGGCATGATGGGGTTGGGCGTCGCCTTTGCGGCCGTTCCCTTCCTGTCTTTTTTTCTACCAGACCTGGTACACCAGGTGCAGCCGCTGACGCTGATTCTCAATGGCATGACGGCCTTGTTTGCCACCATTGGTTTTGCTCGCAGCGGCTATGTTGATTGGTCAAAAGCTATTCCGCTGGCGATTGTCACCACAATTGCGGCGCCGATTGGCTCTTTATTTGCTCAACAAATTAACCAGACTTACATCCTGTACGTCTATTTTGCCGCAGTCATTTTCCTGGCCTACTCTCTGTTTAAACCCGTGAAAGGAGACCAGACAAAGACTGAAAACTTTCGTATGGCATTGGTATGGGCCGTCCCCATTTCTATCCTGGCCGGATTTTTAGGCATTGGCCCAGGCTTTCTGCTCATGCCCACATTGGTTCTGTTGGGCTTTGAAGCCAAGCGAGCAGCGGGCATCAATGCATTTGCTGTCACAGCGCCCTCATTTTCGGCGCTGATCCCACATTTGGGAACGGCCGTTTGGATACCCTCCCTCACCATCAGCCTCATCCTGGCTGGCGCTGTTGGTGCGTTTCTAGGCGCACGCATCACCAGTCTCTACGTACCAGGCGGCCGTCTAAAGCAAATGTTTGGCATTCTAATCGTCGTGATGACCGCCTACAAAATCTACACGCTGTTATAAGCAGCATCATTCACGCTCACATCTTACTTTTACCTTCACAAAACTTTCTTAGGAGAAACATTTAATCATGAACCAAGATCACGAACTTTACAAAGCTGGATTGTTATTACACGGACACAAATGCCCGGCTATGCCCATGGGCCTGCGTGCCGGAATGGCCGCCCTGGAACAGCTTGGCGTCGAACGCGCCAAAGACGGCCAACTCATAGCCTTCATCGAAATTGGGCAAGACCACTGCGCCACCTGCTACACTGACGGCATCCAGATGTCCACCGGCTGCACCTTTGGCAAAGGCAACATTCAAAAGTTAGGCTACGGCAAATTTGCCCTGACCCTGGTAGACAGAAAAACGGGCAACAGCACCCGCATCGTCACCAAACCGGAAACCATTCAGCGCAACAAAGAATCAGAATTTATTCAATATCGTCAGAGCGGCACACCCGCTTCCCAGATTGATCCCGCTTTGGTAGAGCCGCTGGTTGATTTTGTTCTCAGCGCCCCGGCCGAACAGATGTTTGAGATTGGCGAGGTCCAGCCATTCCCGTTACCGGCCGGAAAACCCCACGATTTTAACGCCGTCATCTGTGGGATGTGCGGCGAAGTCACTGTGGAAAGTTACGCCCGTGTGAAGAACGGGGAAATCGTTTGTATGCCCTGTGCGGAGACTGTCTGATCGCTGCCGGGCAAAGGAT
>JACSSI010000327.1 GCA_014879345.1 Anaerolineae bacterium
GGAGCCGCCCGGCGCTGGCACATAGGTTCTGTGCCAGACGGGGAGCGGCAGCGGCCTGGGGCTGTGACGAAAGAGTCAGGCTGCGCAGCCTGACTCTTTACTCTGAAAATCTCGATGCGCTTTAACCAGTTCGATTAGTAGACAAGTGAGGTAGTAAGGCCAAAACAGCACAAGTTTCAAGAAAAAGAAATCGTAAGGCGTTGAGCTTATGTCCATCTTGGCTATGGCTAACCATAGCGCGGCGACAAACATGCCTGTGATGTTGTAAACTGCGAGGCACAGAAAGAAAATGTCTAAATCGTTAGGCATTGCCGTCTCCCCCACCCCACAATCTGATTGTATCTTGCATATCGGCTCTTGCGGCCTCTGATTCTGCAAGCTGCGCCATGGAATCGAGGCTTTTAGCGATGGAAAGGAGGCAGTAGGCAATTCCTAATTGTGTCGCGTGTTCGTTGCTTTCTGGCCCTTCTCGGCCTGTGCCGAGTTCGATTAAGTTTCTTGCTTCTTGGATAAAATTGGTCATGTGTTCTCCTTTGGGTGGTTTGGGGTGTTGTTAACGTGAAGTTCATTTATTGTGTTGAGTGTAAAGGTTACTATGGAAACGCGGATGAGGATATTAACAAGTGTTGTGATAGCTTTGTCTGGCTCTTCGTAGGACAAGGACTCGATAGCTGCTGTAATAGTGTTGTGTTCGCGCTCGGCATTGAGTTCTTCGACGATGAGGGTGTATGCGAAGCTTTCGCGGTATAAACTGTTGAGTTTTTTCCGTAGTCTGTATCGTTTTTGTCTTGCTGCGCTCATTATTCCTCCCTCGTTGCGTAACGTTTTTTCGTTACGTCCCGACTTCTCCTGCTGCACCCCCCTCTTAACTTAGCGTGTAGTTGCCATTTGGCAACAAGACCAAGTCTGATTGGTGTATCCAGGCTCCGTCTTGCAGGTAGTATACAAAGTCATTGGGGAATCTCTCTTTTGCCTCGCAATCGTAAGGCCATGCGCCGACTTTGCCTGTGACCGTTTCTGTTTTCCCGCAGTAATGGAAGCGAATTGTTTCCATTGATGGATCGCCAGAGGCTGCGGGTATGGGTTTGCGGCTTTCTGCTTTGGTGATTGGGTAGGGTTCTGACTCTGAGGTGTGCTTATCGACGTGAATGTTGTGGGTCGGGTCCGGGAGGTTGTATTTGATTGCTATTCCCGCATAAAGATAATCCCACTTGTGGTTTCTTGTCATATGTTTCATGGCGTCCATAATCGCGTAGAACCCGTCTGGTGCGATGATTGTAACATCGTGATACACAAATGTAGCAAAGCTGAAGTTGACGAAGCGAACAATGTAGGTGGTGGTTTTGCCGTCAGTTTGACCAACAAAACGGCAGCCTGGGCCGTGCATCTCGTTTTCGTGATTTTCTGGCAAAACGCATTGGTAGCCGTCGCGGACGTGCTGGCATCGGGGTGGTATTACATAGCCGATGTCGTTTGGTATGATCAGGAATTGCTGTCTTAACATGGTGCATCTCTCCTCGTTGTTTAATTGTTGTTGGTTTTGGGTTGTTGAGAAAGTGGCGAATCGCCACTTTGTTTTAGCGATTCGCCACTATACGAATTAACGGTAAAACCAGCCTGTTGCCGTTTCTCGGCTGAATGGGGCTTCTCCCCTGTGGGCAGCCTGGTACTCCTGGAATATAGGCAGATCGCCGGGTTCCACTGGTTGTCCGTTGCGGTAGACTAGCTGGCCGTCAATCTTGGATGGCGCGGTTTCGGTCGTTGTGTTTGACCGAACAACGCGGCCTCGGTGTGTTTGCTCTGTCACTCGTGGCTTTCTGATGCCACCGCCAAATAAATCATCGAGGGCTTCGTCGGCCTCCTCGATGGTTAATTTTGGTTTTTGTTTGGTGGCAATAGCGGCCGTCGGCAGCTGCATAGCCGCCACTATTTGGGCGGTCGCGTAAGCTGCCATGTGTTCCAGAACGGCATAGGCCATTTTGCGTGCTTCGTTTTTGGTCATGCCCACATTTACTTTTTCCGCAACGGGACCGGCTGGCATGATTGCGCCTGTTGGGGTGGGCTTCCCTGGTCCTTTCGTCAACTGAAAGAAGACTTTGTCGTCTTTCGTGTTGATGCGCAGCACCCTGCTTTCTGGCTCTGATCCGTTAGTACCTTTGTAGTCAACAAAGTCCACTGCCTTGCCCCACGATAGGTCTGCGAAAATGACGCGAGCATCGGCCGCGTCGAGCCAATGCGCTAGTTGGGCGTTTGCCCCTTCCCCGCGATTGTAAAGACCTGCAAAAAGTCTGATTTTGGGGATGGGTGTGTCATTGTCGTCACGCCGAAGATGCAGCGCATCCTCAGCGTGTAGCCAGGTGGTTTTTGTCATGTATTCGTTAATACGGAAGAGCGGCTTCTGTTGTGATTGGTTCATAGGGGCTTTCCTCCTGTTGGATGTGGCGGGTTGCCATTGTAGCGGCCACATGGGTGCATGTTCGTTGAGAATGCCAGCGAATTCGCGGGCAATTATCTTTCCAGAAGTCTTCACATGTACAGCGAAAATGATAGCCGTCGAAGGTGATGTCGTGGGTCACGTCATCTCGGGTTCTGGATTTTACGGTGGCGAAAAGACCCTCGTCGGGTGGGCTTGGGACAAGCTTGACGTGGCCGTTCAGTATAAGTTCGCCAATTTTCCAGGCTCTGGATTGAAGCTCGGGATAGTTGGCGATCATCTTCTTGAGAATGATAAATAGCGCAGGATTGGATAGTTCGATTGCTTTCCATCGTGCCGCTGCCTCGCCGGATTTCCCGGCAGGAAAGGATAATAGGCTTTGCTCTGTTTCGGTTTCCCACTCTCGGAGTGTTCGATTATACGAGACAGTGGCTACGCCAATTTGGTGCAGTGTTCTGGGTAACATGGATTCTCCTTAACGGGAACTGTTGAAATCGCATAGCTGACGCTCTGCCATAGAAGTAAATGTTTTATTGCCGATAATGATGTGATCGAGTACAGATACTTCCAGGAGTCGCCCCGCTTGAATAAGCGTTTTTGTTACGTTGATGTCTTCGGGGGATGGTGTGGCTTCTCCCGAGGGGTGATTATGGGCGATGATCATGGCTACGGCGTTGGCACGAATGGCATGTTTGAATACTTCCCCGGCGCGAATGGCTGCGCTGTTTGTATTGCCAATGTAAATTGTTGGCACAGAGAGAACGTTGTTCCTCGTGTCTAACAAGATTGTTTTTAGATGCTCTTGTTCTAAAAGTATCATTTCCGGCATTAGTAGGCTGGCGGCATCTGCGGGGGAGCGTATCTGCTGACGGTCGGGGCCTCTGCTTTCACGAAAGACGCGACGGGACAATTCGCCAAGCGCAACAAGGGACAGTGCGCGTTTTTCGCCAATTCCAGGTATTTGGGCAAGCTCTTGTTTGCTCTTCTTTGGCAGTTCACTCAGGCCACCGATGGTGCAAATTAAATCGGTGGCAAGGTCGAGTCCGTCCTTGGCTCCGAGTAATACGGCCAGCAGTTCGGGCGATGAGAGACCGTTTGATCCAAAATGGTCAAGGCGATATGCTGGCTGTTCTTCTGTGGGCATATCGCGGATAAGGCGGCGCAGTTTTTGGCGTCGCTGGTCATAAGTGTTGAGATCGAAAAGTGTTTGATGGGTTTGGGTTTCTGTCATTGACGTTGCTCCTTTGAAAGATTTCAAGGAGCAACGGCTGTTAAGCCGGATAAAACACAAAATCCCGCTGGTTAACGGGATTTTGTCGAGGAGGGGAAGAGTAGATGCGTATGCGTGGAGAGGAAAGGTATTGCAGAGTGCCAGTTATTAGCATTCTACGTGCTTTGAGGGAATAAAGTAGTGTCGAGTTTTGAGTGTTGGCCGTGCGGTTGCCAATAGTACAAATTTCTAGGCGTTTCTTAGCGCAATTCCTGTTAGGCTGCCGATTATAATGACCAGGATAGTGGGCCAAAGCCCAAATAGTAACAGTGATAGTGGCGCGAAGATGAGCAGCGTCAATACGATAATGTAATTTCCGGTTTTTATCGAGTTGGAGTTGACTCGCCAGCCGCAGTGTGGGCAAATTTTCGCGTCTTTGTGGATTTCCGACATACAATCTGGGCAAGTTTTTGTTTCCGGTGATACTGTTTCTGACATGATTTCCGTTTCCTTTTTGGTGGCAATTTGTAAATATGGTTGCCGCGAGGTCTTGACGGTAAAATGAATTGATGGTATTGTATTGCGCATGTGGCGTGATTGCAAATACAAGCGAGGTTTGAAATGACTGATAAAAGATGGATGGATACAAAGGAAATGGCGAAGGAACTCGGTGTCCCGAGTCGAACTTGTCAACGGTGGTTGAGAATTAATCATGCTGGGCTGTTTCCATCGGCTAAAAAGGTACGGCCATCCATGAATTCTAAATATATTGTCTTACGTTCAGAAGTTGAAGAAGCTAAAAGCCAGTTGGCATCAGCCGAGGATTTTTAGGTTCTTTTTTTATTTAAACGCAAAAACGGCTAGACCAGACCCGCCAAAGTCAACTAGCCGTTTTTACCCGAACCTTAAAAATGAAATATTGAAGTCGTCCAGGCACAGCACCTAACCTTTTTGGTTAGCTAGATGTCGTTTTGGATACCCCAGATTCCGGTTTTTAAGTTGCCACCCTACCTTTTTGGTGGTCAGGTACGCCCTGAGAGACTCGAACTCCCGACCTTCTGGTTCGTAGCCAGACGCTCTAATCCACTGAGCTAAGGGCGCAATTGTAAAAAAATACCATAAAACATTATCACATTTTTAGCCGACAAACAACCTTTTCCCAACGACTAAAAACAATGAGCGGGGAGATAGGGATTCGAACCCTAGAACGGCGGTTTATGGCCGTTAACCGCTTAGCAGGCGGCCCCAATCGACCACTCTGGCATCTCCCCAATATCTATTCTCTCATAGAGATTGGTAAAACAAATTTTTAATATTCCACTCTGGCGGAGGGAGAGGGATTCGAACCCTCGGTGAGCCTAAACCCACAATGGTTTTCAAGACCATCGCCTTCGTCCACTCGGCCATCCCTCCATCTCTTGGAGAGTTTTTCACAAGGCTGGGGAGTATAGCACGGCCGTTTTTCCATGTCAAAACAAATTTTGTAAAAAACTGAAACACAGTTGCTTTTGCATCATGCTAACGTATTTCTTACTTGACAAATCTCTCTGAAAAAGCATCATTAACCATAAAAATGACGAAGGTATGAACCAATGTTTTCCAGCGTACACCATATCAAAAATCAGCTATAAATCAGTACAAATATTAGAATTAATAGTGGGAGCATCTCCACAACTAACAGATATAATAAAAAGTTGGTACTATATAGGTAATTGCCACCATCTCTCAGGATAAAATCACTTAATCACGGCAATACTACTATAATTAAGATATGAGAATAATTCCGGCTTATGAATGAACAACCAGAAAACAAACGTCCGAATATACCGATTTGGGTGTGGATATTAGGTGTTTTTGCTTTGATTTTGGGAGCGCAACTATGGATGAACGGCCGTTTCCAAGGACCAGAACAAATCAGCCTGCCCCAAACCATGACTCACATCAAAGAAGGGGATGTAGAAAGCATCGAAATAACAGGTGATACCATCCGCATCACGCTCGACAATGGCACAGAACTAGCAACCACAATGGATTCCGCCAGCAGTTTAGAGGAAACACTTTCCTATTTCGGTGTCACCAAAGAAATATTGGAAGAAAACAATGTCGTTCTAATCGTCAACGATCAATCAACCTGGAACACCATTTTTACACTGGGTCTCTCCATTATTCCTGTCTTGCTTATCATCTGGCTTTTCACACGCGGATTTCGCCAGATGCAAGGCGGCGGTGGCGGCGGTGGCAATAACATCTTCGGCTTTGGCCGCAGCCGTGCCAAAGATTTGAGTGGCGCCAATCGCCCAACTGTGACCTTTGATGATGTCGCTGGCGCTGATGAAGCCAAATTAGAGCTTGAAGAAGTCGTTCGCTTCTTGCGCGAACCGGAAAAGTTCATCCAGGTTGGGGCGCGTATTCCCAAAGGGGTGCTTATGGTAGGCCCTCCTGGCACGGGTAAGACTTTGCTGGCTCGTGCGGTGG
>JACSSI010000328.1 GCA_014879345.1 Anaerolineae bacterium
TTTAAGCGGGAACGGCCGTTCCCACTTCATATCCTTTTTGCAATACCAACTTATTTGCTTCCAGGAGGTCTGCTTTACGCGCAGGCAAGTGGTCGTCCAGGGCTTGTTTGACTTGGGATAGGGTGAGAAACGGCCGTTTTGCCAGCAAAGCACCAAGCGCCGCCATATTCATCATCTTCACCGAGCCTAATTCATCAGCAATTTGGTTGGCTGGCACAGATACCACCTCAATATCGTTGCGTAACGTTTCCGCATTGACAATTGAGCTGTTCACCACCAATAAGCCGCCCGGTTTCACCAACCCCTCATACTTTTCAAACGAAGGCAAATTCAGCACCACCGCCACATCCGGCTCCGCCACCAGCGGCGACCCAACCGGATCATCACTGACAATCACCGTGCAATTGGCCGTACCACCGCGCATTTCCGGTCCATATGAGGGAATCCAGGTGACATGCTTGTCATTATCCATCCCCGCATACGCCAGCAGTTGCCCCGTAAACAAAACCCCCTGACCCCCAAATCCAGAAATAACAATTGAAGTTTCCATTATTCATCCTTGAAGATAGAGATAGAGATAGAGTGTAGAGATAGAGGATAAAACGAAAGAAAATTCTGTACGCTACCTCTATCTCTATCTCTACACTCTACACTGCCATGAGTTCTTTTGCTTTATGCTCGTCCATCGCCATCGTGATAACCATGCCCAGACGCCTGATGCCTTCTTCGATTTGGTCAGGTTGAGCGTTGGAGAAGTTGAGGCGGCAGGTATTGTGACCCGTTTTGGCTGAACTGGGATGGAAAGCCAGGCCAGGCACGAATGCCACTTTGTACTCAATGGCTTTTTCCAATAACTCAGCCGCATCCATCCACTCCGGCAGCGTTACCCACAAGAACAAACCCCCTTCTGGTCGTGTCCAGTAGACACCCAGTGGGAAATGTTCCGCCATCGCCGCCAGCATCACATCGCGCCGTTCCTTATATGTTTGGCGAATCACCGTCTTGTGTTCATCCAGGAAATTATCTTGCGCTACCTCATAAGCCACCATTTGCGTGAAGGAACTGGTATGTAAATCCATCCCCTGCTTTGCCATCACACATTTCTGGATGACATTCTCTGGCGCTAAAATCCAACCCAGGCGTAACCCTGGTGCTAACGTCTTTGAAAACGTACCTAAATAGATGACATCTCCCTGGTAAAAGCCTTCACCATTGCAATCCGGCGTCTGATTCTCTTGATATTCCGCGTCTAGCACCACCAGCGGCGGCAGATGCTCTCCTTCATAACGTAAATCACCATACGGGTCATCCTCGACGATGGGGATGCCGTAATGATTGGCGATTTGGACGAGCTTCATGCGTCGTTCCAGGGACAAGGTAACACCCGCCGGATTCTGGAAGTTGGGCAAGATATACATGAACTTTGGCCCAGCCCGCAGCGCTTCGACAAACCGTTCATCCAGGCAAATGCCTTCTTCATCAATGGGAACGGTAACATAATCGGCTTGATAGGAACGCCAGGCCTGTAATGCGCCGAGATAGGTGGGCTGTTCTGTTAAAATTACGTCCCCCGGGTCGAGCAAAATTTTGCCGATGATGTCCAGCGCCTGCTGCGCACCGTTGGTGATGAGAATATTGGCTGGATTGGCTTGAATGCCATAGCGGCACATCTTTTTGACGATGTATTCGCGCAAAGGCAGATACCCTTCGGTTGTGGAGTATTGCAGCGCTTGAGCGCCGTGGGTTTCCAGCACGCGCTGGCTGGCCTGCTTAAATCGTTCTACGGGGAACACTTCTGGCGCAGGCAAGCCGCCGGCGAATGAAATAATATCGGGTTGCTGAGTCAGTTTGAGCAGTTCCCGGATAACTGAACTGCCCATGCCCTGCATCCGTTGTGCGTATCGTCGTTCCCAAGGACAAGTCATGATGAACTCCTTTGGTAGGGCGTGGTGCGTAGGGCGTAGTCCAGGAAAAACTACGTACCACTACGTTCTACGCGCTACGATTTTTATTCTGAAGCGGCTCCGCTACCTTAAAATCACCTAGCGGATAAACAGGAATCATTTCGTCACGTACCCAATGGGCAGCATCGAGCGGGGTCATTTTCCAGTTGGTGGGGCAGCTTGAAAGCAGTTCCACAATGCTGAAACCCAGCCCTTGTATTTGTGCTTCAAAGGCGGTGCGGATGGCTTTTTTGGCCTGGATGGTGTGACGCGCATCATGTAGGCTGCGGCGCACGGAGTAGACGACACCGGGCAGGGGCGCCATCATTTCGGCGATGTGCATGGGCATGCCGGTGAGGGCTGCATCTTTGCCTGTGGGTGACGAGGTGGTGACCTGGCCGATGAGCGAGGTGGGGGCCATTTGGCCGCCCGTCATGCCATAAATGGCGTTGTTGACGAAGATGACGGTGATGTTTTCACCGCGAGTGGCGGCGTGGATGGCTTCGGCGATGCCGATAGAGGCCAGGTCGCCGTCTCCCTGATAGGTGAAGACGATGCTGTTTGGGTTGACGCGTTTGAGGCCGGTTGCCATGGCGGGGGCACGGCCGTGTGCTGCTTCGGCAGAGTCAAAGTCAAAGTAGTTGTAGGCGAAAACAGCACAGCCCACAGGGGCGACGAGGATGGTGCGTTCTTGAATTTCCAGTTCGTCGATTACCTCTGCTACCAGGCGGTGGGCGACGCCGTGGGTGCAGCCTGGGCAGTAGTGGGTTTGGATTTCGGCGAGGCTTTCCGGCCGCGAGTAAATGAGGTTTTCACAGGGTAGCTGTTCGATTGGTGGTTCTAAAGTAACCATTTATTTCCTCCAAAGTGTTAGTTACACGGAGATTCACAGAGGATTTACAGAGAGTCACGGAGAGAAAAAAAGAAAACTCTGTGCTTCTTCGTGTGGCTCTGTGTTCCTGTTTTTTAAGGTCGATGCATTTCTAGCACTTCGGTGCGCCGCCAGAGGGCATGGACTTCGGCTTCGACTTCGGTGGGGAAGGGAATGAGTCCGCCCATGCGCCCCAGGAATTCGACGGGGACTTCGCGGCCAACGGCTTCACGCACGTCATGGAACATCTGCCCCGCGTTCATCTCGACGACGAGGAAGGCTTTGACGCGGTCGGCTAGTTCTTGCAGTCGTTTTTCAGGGAAGGGCCAGAGGGTGATGGGGCGGTGGAGACCAACTGGCACGCCTTCGGCGCGCAGGGTTTTAACGGCCGTTTCTGCTACCCGTCCCGCCGTCCCAAATGCCACAACTGCTACCTCAGCGTCTTCCATATAATTTTCGTAGTAGCGCACTTCGTTGGCTTCGATTTGCGCCAGTTTGCGTTGCAGATGCTCGTTGAATTTGTGCAGGGCTTCTGCGCCGAGGTGGATGGAAGTGATGACGTTCTTTTGGGGCAGTTCCCCGTTGGTTCTTCTGGCTTCTTGACTGGATAATGCCCAAAACGGCCGTTTCTTCTTCACTTCTTGCATGGGTGGCAGCTCGGCTGGTTCCATCATCTGACCAATCGCCCCGTCTAGTACCAAAAAGACGATAGTGCGGTATTTCTCAGCGAGGTCGAAAGAAAGCACCATCATGTCAATGGCTTCTTGAATCGTCGAGGGGGCTAAGACGATGGGATGGAAATCACCATGTCCTGCTTGTTTGACCACCTGATTGTAGTCGGCCTGGCTGGGTTGGATATTGCCCAGTCCTGGACCGCCGCGCATCACATCGACGATGACGGCTGGCACTTCAGAACCAGCGATGTAGCTGATGCCTTCCTGCATGAGGCTGATGCCGGGGCTGCTGGAGGAGGTCATCACGCGCACGCCAGCGGAAGCTGCGCCGTAGACCATGTTGACGGCGGCTACTTCAGATTCAGCCTGCAAAAAGACGCGGCCAAGCTCTGGCATTCGTTTTGACATATGTTCCAGTAGTTCTGTTTGGGGGGTAATAGGATAGCCGAAGTACGCTTCACAGCCGGCACGGACGGCCGCTTCGGCGATGGCGACGTTGCCTTTGAGTAATTCTTTGCTCATGCTGTCTCTCCTTCAGGAAGATTAGAGATTGAAGATTGAAGATTAGTGGTTAAATAATTCGGCAATCTTTAATCTTTACTCTTTAAGCGGCTACAGGGATAACGTGTCCGGGATACGCTGGTTGTTTGCGTTTGCGTTGTGGTTTGGGGACGGACTCGCGGTAGACGGTGATGCAGCCATCAGGGCAGACGGTGGCACACAAGGCGCAGCCTGTGCATTCGTGCTGAGGGTCGAGCAGCATAACGGGACGATAACCTTTGCTGTTGAGCGTGTCAGCCAGGGCGATGACATCGGGGGGACACGCCTCGCGGCAAAGTTCACAGCCTTTGCAACGCTCTACATCGATTAAAATTCGACCTTTTGCCATTGTGAGAAACTCCTTTTTGTTGGTGGCGAGTTGTGGGTTTGCAAGTGGCTGGTTTTGTTCGCTGCCTGCCACCCACTACTCGCTACCAGGTACGGTTCGCAGTGGGATTAGTGGCCTGAGTGGGTGGGAGTCCATTCAGATTTATGTGGGATGGGATTGTTAATTTGCGTACCGAAAAATAAATATGTTTATTGAAGAGATACAGTGAAAACAATGCCAATATGGTTTATTATGCCACAATTATCAAAGTTGCGATAGTGACAAAAATTAGGTCTGATTATGATGAATGTCATACGCGAAAAATCGAAAATGGTTAATAAACAGTGTTTATTCAGAGAAATAAGTTAATAAAGTGTTCCTTGTGATATACCTTGGAAGGCGGGGTGGCAATGGCAATAAAAAACGGCCGTTTCCATTCCAGAAACGGCCGTTTATAGGCAGCTAAGTGTGGTTCAATTTAGTAACGTCTGGTGACTAACATGCCAGGCTAAATTGAACTTATCTCTGATGTAGTTTACGCATCAACGACGGTGTAGGTGTGGGTAATAGGCACGGCCTTCGCCAACATTGCTTGAGCGGGGCAGTAGGCCGTTTCCGACAGTTCAATAGCCCGTTCCACCGCTTTGGGGTCGATATTGTGGCCGGTGATGATGTATTCGACAGAAACGGCCGTGAAAATCTTCGGATGTGTTGCCGAGCGTTCAGCATGGGTTTTGACTTCAAAACCAGTCACATCCTGCCGCTTCTTCCGCAGAATAGAAATGACATCCATGGCCGTACAGCCTGCCAGACTCAATAACATCAGCTCTAACGGCCGTGATCCCAAATCCGTGCCGCCCACACTGGGGTCGCCATCCAAGATTAGCTCATGACCACTATCGGCCGTACCTGTAAAATGTAATCCATCATGCCATGTTACCTTTGCATCCATTTGTAGCTCCTTGTTGGTTAAAAGATTGAAGATTAAAGATTGAAAGTGAACGAAGCATGTTCAATCTTTAATCTTTCGTTTTTAAACAGAGGTCACGCCTCCATCTGTCAAATTATCACGTAAACGCCCCGCTTTCCGCCGCTTTACCGCAGTGCGAACATGCCAGCACAAACAAGCCATCATAGGCAAGTTTACCTTCATCACAGGTGGGACAACGATCTCCTGGTTTGGGAGCAGATGCTGTGCATGCAACTTCTTTTTTGCGCCACCAATAAGAGGGTTGTAATTGTGTCATGTATTCATTGACGACAGGTCTATCTGTTTTCATACGCCTCAAGCATAGACTGTTCATCTGGAATTCACCAGTGATATTCATCATAACCGGAGTCAGCCATCTGTCACTACAGGAATTTCCAGGATGGTGTAAACTGTTTAGAATAGAAGGTAAGAAAACAACAATCGTCAATCAACAATCGTCAATCGGAGAGTCTGATATGAGCGAAATTACGCATGTAGTCAAGCGCAGTGGGGTCATTGTCCCGTTTAACCAGGAACGGATTACCAACGCCATCTACCGTGCCGCAGTTGCTGAAGGTGGACGAGATAAAGATCGCGCCCAGTGGTTGTCTGATCAGGTTGTAGTGATGCTTGAAGCAGCTTGTCAGCCAGGTCAGCCACCTCATATTGAAGAAATCCAGGATGTTGTCGAGAAGGTGCTCATTGAAAACGGCCATGCTACAGTTGCCAAAAGTTACATCCTTTACCGTGATGAGCAAAATCGACGACGGCATGAATCG
>JACSSI010000329.1 GCA_014879345.1 Anaerolineae bacterium
ACAAAGATGTTTGGCCGTTCCATCAGTAAGCTGATGGGTTGGTCATCATCTGGGTTGGGACGCCATTCACCTTTTGTTATGCCGTCAACGGCCGTTCTCCCCTTTTCCGTATTGAGAAAATAAAGATCCAGCTTGCCATCAGCACTTTCGATGTTGATATGCAGGAATGTGCCTCTCGCCACAGCCCGCTCAACACCATCCAGCAACGCCTCAGTCGCCAGGTTCATGGTGGGAGCCAAGCCTTTAATAAACTCAGTGTCGTTGAGGAAATCAGCAAGGCGTAAGAAGCGCACCTTGCCTTCTTTTTGCGATAATGCCCAAAAGGCGTAGAGCGTCACTTTCAGCTCTGCCATGTTGTCGATAATGGGCAGTAAATCGCTAAAAAAAGGATTTGGCACCTGAGTCAGGCGCATCTTGCCAGCAGGAAAACCGGAGAAGCCTTTCATAATTGTTAATTGTGAATGGTCAATTGTTAATTGTCAACGGCTGACCCGTCCCCTGTAAACTGAACACTGCTTACAAATTAATCTCCTGGCGTTGCAGATTGCGGAAAGTAGCCAGTTTGCCATGCCAGTAAAGATCAACAGAGCCAGTAGGCCCATTTCTATGTTTAGCGATAGTGATTTCAGCGATGTTGGGACGTTCGGTGGTATCGGGGTTGTAGTAATCGTCTCGGTAGATGAACATGACAATATCAGCATCCTGCTCAATCGAACCAGAATCGCGGAGGTCAGAGAGCATAGGATGTTTATCCTGCCTTTGCTCCACGGCACGGCTCAACTGTGCCGCAGCCAGCACCGGCACGTTTAACTCACGCGCCAACCCCTTCAACCCACGAGAAATTTCGCTGATTTCCATCACGCGGTTGTTGGTGGAATGTTCTGCCGACATGAGCTGAAGATAGTCGATCACAATCATGTCCAAGCCATGCTCTGCATATAACCGGCGACATTTGGTGCGCAGTTGGTTGGGTGTGATATTAGGCGTATCGTCAATAAACACGCGCGTTTCTGAGAGGCGGCCAACCGCTTCCAGGAAAATTGGCATTTCATGGTCGGCCAACTGCCCGCGCCGTAACCGCTGCGAATCAATCTTGGTTTCCGCCGCAATCATGCGCTGCACTAACTGCTCGCCTGACATTTCCAGGTTAAACATTGCCACACGCTTGCCATATTGGTTGGCCGCAGTCAGTGCCATCGCGTTTTGCAGCGATGTTTTCCCCATACCAGGACGTGCGGCCACAATAATTAAGTCAGATTTGTTTAAGCCGCCCAACATACGGTCTAAATCGGTGAAACCAGTGGGGATACCTACAAAATCATCACCGCGTTCACGCAGTTCGTTGATACGATCTAGATATTCGCTGGCAATTTGCCGGATGGGGACGAGGTCTCGGGTAGTACGTTCTTCACTAATGCCAAAAAGTGTCTGCTCTGCCCGGTCTATAACAACATTGATGTCTTCTTTTTCATTGTAGGCCAGGTTGGCAATATCACTGGCCGCAGAAACCAGCTTGCGCCGAATGGAAGCCGCTTCAACAACACGGCCGTAGCTGCGGGCATTTATGGCTGTGGGCACGGTGTTGATCAGGCCAATTACATACGCTTCGCCACCGATTTTGTCGAGTTGTTCGCGGCGGCGCAGCTCTTCCGTAAGGGTGATAAGGTCTATTGGCTCGCGTCGTTCACTCAGGCTGAGGATTGACTCATATATCCACTGGTTTTGGACACGATAAAATGCAGTTGGCCGTAAAAAGCTGTTGACTTCAAAAATTGCATCAGGATCAATGAGTAAGGAACCAAGAATGGCTTCTTCTGCTTCCAAACTGTGAGGTGGCAGACGTTCAATTGTTTCGTTCATAATAGTGGCTACCAAACCTTTGGATAGATGTCTTCTTTGCTGCTGCAAAACAGAAAACGTGAAACACAAGGCAACTTATGTTTCACGTTATACAAGAAGTTCAACGGACAGGGCTTCCCGCTTACGGCTGGGAAGTTTATGAATTATTCTTCAAAATCGTCAAAATCGAGCGTGTCTAAAAAGTCAGAGAATATATCCAATTCTTCTGGATTTTTGTCTGCTGCTAATTCTGATTTGGTTGGTTCTTGAATATCAGCTTCTGGCAGCACACCGGCCTGCTCCATGACATCATCGTTGATAAAAATAGGCACTTTGACGCGGACTGCCAGCGCAATGGCGTCAGAAGAGCGGCAGTCGATTTCTATCAGTTTGCCATCTTTATCAACAAACAGGCTGGCAAAAAAGACACCATCGTTTAAGGCGCGAATTAATACATGAGATACACGTCCACCCATTTCATCAATGACGTTTTTTAGGAGGTCATGGGTAACGGGGCGTGCTACTTTAACGTCTTGCAACTCGATGGTGATAGCATCTGCTTCACAGGGGCCAATCCAGATGGGTAATTGGCGCTCATTGTCCAGTTCTTTTAATAGGACTATGCGATGTTGAGAGACGAGACTTATGCGAATGCTCTCGATAACAACTTCTATCATACGAAACCCCTTTACCTTTGGCGGTGTTTTTTGGTTTGAATTTGTTGTGTTTTTCGTTTATGACTCAATTTGAAAACCAAATAATGCCGAAGGTTTTTCGGCTCACCTTACCGGGGCATTGTAACACAAAAATTTAAATGCTTCATCAAAATATGCTGCTGTTATTTGCTATCTTTATCACAAGCTATTACCATTTGTGCAGCCCAAATCAATTCAAAATGCAAGGAGTTTATCATGAGTGATCCAACATATAAGAAGATCGAGTTAACTGGCACGTCTGAAGAAAGCATTGAAGCTGCGGTGAATAATGCAATTGTGAAAGCGTCTGAATCTGTGCGTAAGATTCGCTGGTTTGAAGTGAAGGAAGTTCGAGGCAGTGTGGCTGAAGGCAAGGTTCATCAGTGGCAGGTGACGATTAAGGTTGGCTTCCGTTTGGAGGATTAATTTAGTGGACGGTGTTCAGTGAACAGTGAACAGTGGAAGCTGATTACTGTTCACTGTTGCTGTTGTTTAGCGGAAGAAGAGCAGGTAGATTAGTCCGATTTGCAGCAAAATACCGAGGACTAAAGCGATGTTAAACGGCCGTTTCTTGTCGCGGCTGATTTTATGGCGGAAGAGGAGTCGCCCGGCTGCTTGTCCTACAACGCCACCGAGTATGGTGTAGATGTGCAGAACTATTTCAGGAATGCGTAAGGTTTTGAGTGATTTTGCCAATCCTTTATCGACGCCAAACAAGATGAATGTGGTGATGTTGATTGCTATCATCCAAATCCAATAAAATGACCAGGTGGTGGTGAAGAGCAGTACCCCAATTAAGGCGCACAGGATCAGTAAGCCGAAGAGGATGCCGTTTATTTGATACCGATGGCGTTTGTACACGTTGATTACCTCGCTGTTTTGATTTTCTGATGAATCCGCAGATTGCACAGATGGTTTAATTTCAATATGCAGTATCAAGTTTATCAAAGATTTTAAACTGGGGAATGTAAGTTGCTTACCTGGCGTGGTCGAGGGGCAGTTGACTTAAAAGTACCCCACCGATAGAATCCACCATCTGTTAATTTTGACTGGATTTGGACTGGTGTGATATGCGAATTGTTGTGGATGCGATGGGGAGTGATAACCATCCTGAGCCGGATGTGGTGGGGGCGGTGGACGCGGCACGTGAGTTTGGTGATACGCTCATTTTAACGGGCGACGAGAAGCAGATTAACGCTATTTTATCTCAGCAAGATACCACTGGTTTAGCTATTCAAGTGAGACATGCTTCCCAAGCTATTGGCATGACCGACAAGCCTTCAGATGTACTCAAAGGTAAGCCTGATTCTTCTGTCCATGTGGGGTTGAAGCTGGTGAGGGATGGTGAGGCGGATGCGTTTGTGTCGATGGGCAATACGGGCGCGATTTTGGGCGTGGCGATGCTGCGCCAGTTGGGATTGGGAAGGATTCGTGGCGTGACACGGCCGTCTATCGGTGTCATCTTTCCCATCAAAGAAAAGCCCTTTCTTATTGATAACGGTACGAATGCGGAATGCAAACCAGAGTACTTGCTCCAATTTGGCATTATGGGCAGTTTGTATGTGGAACGGATGCGTGGCATTAAAAATCCACGTGTGGGTTTGATTTCTAACGGCGAGGAAGAGGGCAAAGGCACGGCGCTCATTCGGGAAGCGATGCCTTTGTTGGCGAACAGCGGTTTAAACTATATCGGCAGTGTGGAGCCAAAAGAGTTTATGTTTGGTGGTGTGGATGTGGCGGTGTGTGATGGTTTTACGGGCAACATTCTGATGAAGACGGCCGAAGCCATCGCCAAGTATATGTCGAATGAACTGCGTGAACAGATTCAATCAGGGCCGATAACGGCCGTTGGCGGCTTGCTGGCAAAACCAGCCTTTGCCAGAGTACGGAAACAGCTAGACCCGGAAGAAGTGGGTGGTGCGCCATTACTGGGCGTGAACGGGCCGGTCATTATCGGCCACGGCCGTTCTTCAGCCTATGCTGTCAAACAAGCAGTGGGTCAGGCCCGGCAGATGGTAGAGAACAAAGTTGTCGAAGCGATTACGACAGGATTGCAGTGACCAGTGTTCAGTAAACTATTTTAAACACAAGGATTTACTTCTATGAGCAACTATTTAGATGCCAGGGGGCGGCCACGCATTGTGGTGACGGGTATTGGCATGATGAGCCCCCTGGGTAATTCGGCAGATGAGAGTTGGGAAGCGTTGATAAACGGCCGTTCCGGTGTGGCGCGTATCACCCAATTTGATGCCAGCCATTTACCTGTTCAAATTGCGGGTGAAGTGAAGGATTTTGATCCCAAAGATTACATGGATTTTAAAGAAGCGCGGCGCATGTCACGTTGTTCTCAATTATCTGTAGCGGCAGCGACAATGGCCCTGGCAGATGCCGGTTTGGCAAACGGGCTTCCTGACCCGGAACGGGCTGGCACGCTCATGGGAACCGGTGTGGGCGGGTATGAAGTTGGTGATCGTGAAACACAAATCTTGCGCACCAAAGGCTTCAACCGCACCAGTCCCTTTGCCATGACCGCCTTCTTGCCCAACATGCCCAGCTATCACATCAGCTTGTTGGCTGGCACACAGGGGCCGATTGCGACAGTGAATGCAGCTTGCGCCACCGGCACGCAAGCCATCGGTGAAGGCGCAGAATTCATCCGGCGCGGCATCGCCGACATCGTGTTAACAGGGGGTGTTGAAGGTTTGATTCACGAGAGCGCTGTGGCTGGTTTTGCGCGCATGTTGGCGCTCACACCCAACTTCAATGACGACCCGGAACATGCCAGTATGCCCTTCGACAAAAATCGTGAAGGGTTTATCTTGAGTGAGGGTGCAGGCGTGGTTGTTTTGGAGCGACTGGATCATGCGTTGGCGCGTGGAGCCAAGATTTATGCCGAATTTTTAGGACATGCTTCCTCATCTGATGCGTTCCATGTAGCTGCCCAAGACCCCGAGGCGGCTGGTGCGGTGCGTGCTATGAAATGGGCTGTCGAGGATGCTGGCAAAGCGTTAACCGATATCGATTACATCAATGCCCATGGTACCTCAACCCCCATGAACGATATGACGGAAACGATGGCAATTAAGAAGCTGTTTGGTGAACATGCGTACCAAATACCAGTCAGCAGCACAAAATCTTCGATGGGTCATGCGATGGGCGGCACTGGTGCGATTGAGGCGATTTTCTCGATTTATGCTATCAACAAAGAGATATTGCCCGCCACCCTAAACTACAACACCCCAGACCCGGAGTGTGATTTGGACTATGTGCCAAACACACCCCGTCCTGCCAAAATAAACACCTTCTTGTCTAATTCGTTTGGGCTGGGTGGGCAAAATGCGTGCCTGGTGATGGGGCGCTATGAGAATCACGTCGATGGAGATGGGGTATCTGAACAATTATGATTATTTTACGGGACGAGAAGCGCATTGCGCGTATGGGGCTGATTGCCAAGATTACCAGTTATGGTGGTATGGGAATTTTGCTGGTTGGTCTGGCTTTGGTTTTTATTATTCCAGATTTTGAGCGAGTCATCTGGTTTCAGTTGGGCGCTTTG
>JACSSI010000330.1 GCA_014879345.1 Anaerolineae bacterium
GCAAAATAGGCGCAAATCGTTTGGGGAGCGTGGATGCGGTGGGCGTTAAATTGCAGCCGAGGTTGACCAACTGGCAGGGCAAAATAGAGATTACCGCCAGGCGCAAGCACACGAGCCAATTCCCGCGCCGCTTTCTGGCTGCCCAATGGGTCGAGTGGGTCGCCATAACGCCCCAGGCCAATGTGTTCAGCCACGTGCAGGCAGGAGAGCGAGGTCACCGAGTTATCGGCAAAGGGCAGCGCCAAAATGCTGCCGCCCACCGAAGAGAGTCCGCTCAGGGCAACGTGCAGCGGCCGATAATCGACAAACAGCACCGGAATGACAGCCGCCAACAAGTTGGCAAACAGCACTTGCGAGGCCACATCTACGTGATAATGAGGGCGGTTGGCCGTGACGCGGCGCATCGCCCAGGCATTGACATAAAAATAGTGGGGATCGATGGTGGAAACGGCCGTTTTGTCATGAAGCTGCGGGTAACTATCTGCCCAGGACAAGGCTTCTGCTTGCGGCAAGCGGCGGTACTGCCGCCAGTCGCGCAAGTACCAGCCATAATGGCGCAAGCCAGCGACCATGTGCAGCGGGTCTGCCACTGGCCGCAGCCAACGGTAAAGGGTGCTAATGAATGGGTTCATTAAAGTCTGTTTGCTCTTCGAGCATCAAGCTCTCGTCCAAAAATGCTGTCTCTACAGATTGTTCATCGGCGGAAGATGACGGCCGTTCTTTTTGGCGCTGCCGCCCTAACAGAACAATCCAAACCATGTACACGGCTGCCGCGAAAACGATAGCGCCGACGACACCTGCCAAGCCCCAATAGTACGCTGCCACAAAATTGAGCAAAGTACCCAAAACGGCCGTTACAATTTTTGGCGCCAGCAGACTCCGGGTCTCTGATTCGCTCAATACGCCGATGGTGGCAATTTGGCCGGTGGCAAACAGGCCGCCTGCCAATACCATCCAGGGTAGCAACCAGGAAATGATACCGTATTCTGGGGCCACAAACAGGCTAAAAATAAGATTGTGCAGGAGATAGGCGGCTAAAACGGCAACGGCCGTTGTCCCCAACGATATCATCACCAGCATTTGATTAGCCCGGTAAGTAGCAGCCATGCGCTGCCGGTTTGAGGCATCGCCCGCTTTTTGAAATAAAACGGGTGTTAGAAGCTGCACCACCAGATTGGTCAATAAGGAAATGGGATAATAACCAAGCCGGTAAAGGATGGCAAAATAACCCACCTCGCTGGTGCTGCCTGTCACCTGCAATGCCCACCGATCAGATGACATTTGCGCCCAAGAAAATGCGCCCCAGCCCATAAACGGCAGGGCATAGGTTTTCATTTTTCCTTGCCAGAGGAGCGCATCTGTGGCTTGTGTGGTCGTGGGCGCTTCTTCCTGAGTAAGGCCAAGAACTTTGCGCCGGAAAAAGTAGAATTGGGAAGGTAAAATGCAGGCTGCGGCCACCAGATAGCCCAGCATGACGGCGTAGCTGGTGGCGCCAAAATAGAAAATTGCGGCTAATACAAAAATAACTTGCAGCCATTGCCCGATGGCGGTATGCCAGGCCACCACTTTCCGTTGACGCAGCGCATTTTGCATACCATTGAGTATCAGGTTGTAGCCGGTGAGCAAGGCATATAAAACGGCCGTTATCAGAAAAAACACCCAACTGCTGCGCCCTAACACCAGCAATATAAAAGTGAAAACGGCCGTTAACGCGACTACCACAAGCGTCACCACCTGCGCGAGGTGGCGCGAGGCATCCAAATAAGCACGAACAGCGCCAGCCTCATGCGCCGGCGCCAAAAAGCGCAGCACAGCCCCCGCCAGCGGCCCAAACAAAAGTTGGTTCACCAACGTCGCCAGCGTCATAATCAGGGCAACTTCGCCAAATACGGCAGGCGAGAGATAATTGGTAAAGAGGCGCAGGCCAATCAAGCTGGCAATAACAGCCACCGCCTCACCGATAGAAATCCAGATAAATTCTTTACCCAAATGAGAAAAACGGGAAAAATAGGGCGAACGCGCCGAAAATGATTTGATATTTTTCACGTTGAAATCTTACAGTAACAGTTTTATGCCAGCAAGGATAGCGTATGACCATTAAGCCTGACAGCAGTCCAGATAAAAGTTTTCGCATTTTACTGGGCATTGGCATTTTCACCTTTTTGATCTGCCTTTTAGGTTACAGCTATATTGGGTTTTTTACCCGATACGCAACTGATGATTTTTGCAACCTTCGTGACTTGGAAAGATATGGTTGGTTAGGATTTCAAATCAACCTTTATCTTAGTTGGTCGGGTCGTTTTTCAGCTGCATTTTTTACAGCATTGCTCAACGTTGCAGGTGATTGGCTGGTGGTCGTGTTGCCTGGAGCGATCCTTTTAGTTTGGGTACTCTGCCTGACTTGGTGCGCCTATCAATATATAAAGTTACTCAATACGAAATATTCCTTTTTAGTTTCATTGTTTATCGCTTTACTAATGGTTACTGCCATCGTACAAACTTCTCCTAGTCTGGAATCCACTTTATTTTGGCATGTGGGGTTGATCACTTATTTCTTCCCCTTAATATTGCTTACCCTGTTTGCTGGCATCACTGGTTATGCCCTCAATACCGGCCAACATGGAACACTACTCGTAATTCTGGGATTTAGTCTGGCTTTTGTGGCTGGTGGGCATTCAGAAACCTCACTTGTGGGTCAGGTTCTTGCGCTTGGTTTCTCTTTGCTCTTTGTATATGTGAAAAGGCGGGTGATTCCAAATGATAAGGTGGTGACAAAGATTTTGTGGGCTGGCTTAATTGGTTCTTGTATTGCTTTTGTTATTGTTAGATTGGCTCCAGGAAATTTAGCACGCCAAGGTTATTTTCCTGATCCACAAATAATTCCGGCATTCTTAAAATCAAATGTCTATGTGGTCTATTTGTTTTTCAGACCTTTAATGGGAATGATTGAAAAGCCTGCGCTTGTTTTTGCTGCCCAAGCTGCTCCGGCTTATGTATCTGGATTGGAAAGAGCTTTGTCACGTTCAACGTCACCCATCATTCTGATAATAGTCATATTGTTTTTTGCCTTGTTGGGGTATCGTCAGGAATCAAATGGGATTATCTCATTTAAGAAATTTATCTGGTATCTCGTTGTATTATTTATTGCTTTTTATGTGATGATTCTTTCCACGATATTCCCCTCTCAGTATGTTATGTCAATGTTTCCGCCACTTCGTGCTGTTATGATATCACAGTCAATGATAGTCATTTTTTTTCTGTTTTTTGGTTTTCTACTTGGCTGGGCAATGCAAAGTCGTATCAAATTGATCCAAAAAGGTAATCAAACGAAAATATATAAAATAACTATTTGGGTGGTCGGTATCTTATTGGTATTTAATCTCTACATATGTCTAGCGCAAATAGTTAAAAAAGCGCCAGAATTTCAAAAGTATGCCCAAGACTATGATCAGGTGATGGTTCAAATAGAGAATGCAAAAGAGGCTGGTCAAACTGAGCTTGAAATTCCGCTGCTCAATAAGCCGTTGTTTAATGATTACATTTCGTTTGATGAAGTTAACTTGCCGATAGATTTTTGTGCAAATGAATATTTTAATATGGACATAACAGTGCCTGATAAGGATTAGGTAACGGCCGTTTCTGCTTCATTTGTCTGGTTGATACACCATTGTTGAGGTTAGCAAATAGTGAAAATATTGCATATCTACAAAGATTATCAGCCCATTCTGGGGGGCATCGAAAACCACATCAAAATGTTGGCCGAAGCGCAGATGTTGGCCGGACATGACGTAACCGTGCTTGTCACCAATCCGGGGGGTGAAAAGCCAGATGTGCTGTTGAATGGGGTGCGAGTGATAAGGGCCAAGCGGTTGGCAACGGTGGCCTCTACGCCGTTGAGCCTGGATTTGCCCCGGCAAGTGGCTCAATTGAAACCGGATATGACCCATCTGCACTTCCCTTATCCAATCGGTGAGGTAAGTCAGTTGTTAGTGGGGGGAAAACGGCCGTTTATCATTTCATACCATTCCGATGTGGTAAAGCAAAAAACGATTTTGCGCCTGTATGCGCCGCTGCTCAAACAGGTGTTGGCACGCGCCAGCCATATTCTGGTGAGCAATGGCAATTACGTACCTGGTTCAGCCTGGCTGCCACCCTTTGCCGCCAAATGCACCATCATCCCTTATTCCGTTGACCTGGCTCGCTTTTCGAGCCACACTGCGCCTCTATTGCCACCAGCAGCAGAACCAACCCTGTTGTTTGTGGGACGACACCGTTACTACAAAGGCGTAGATACCTTGATTGAGGCGATGGTGGGGGTAAACGGCCGTTTACTAATCGCCGGAGATGGTCCAGAACGCACAAACTGGGAACAATTAAGCATGGAGCTAGGTCTGCAACAGCGCATCCAATTCCTGGGCGACATCACAGATGCCGACCTGCCCGCCTTCTACGCCAGCGGCGACATCTTCGTGCTGCCAGCCAACAGCCGCGCCGAAGCCTTTGGCCTGGTGCTGCAAGAAGCGATGGCCTCCGGGCTGCCCTGTGTCACCAGTGAACTCGGCACTGGCACATCCTGGCTGGTACAAGATGGCATCTCCGGGTTCGTCGTGCCACCGCAGCAGCCCCAGGCCTTAGCCGCCGCCCTAAACCAGTTAGCAAACAATCCCGCGCTGCGTACCCAAATGGGGCAAGCCGGACAAGCACGTGCCAAAAAAGAATTTGGCCTGCAAACCATGTTGCAAAAAATTGAACAAGTTTACAATACCGCCCTCAAATAGGCTGACAGCCACGCCTGTCTTAGTTGCCCACCTATTTGCCTTGCGTTACCATTCCTTCACTTCATGACAAAATTGACTCGGGGTAAAAAATCCTATGAATTCCAAGCTTTCTCAATGGTGCGATGGCCTAATTGAAGCGGGTTGGTTAGCCGCCATCATAGCCATTCCGCTATTTTTCAATATTCACTCTGATCGCGTTTTTGAACCGGACAAAATCATACTGCTGCGCTCCATCGCCGTCATCATGTCCATAGCCTGGTTGGTAAAATTTATTGACCAACGCGATTGGCAGCAAGTGAAGGCATGGTTATCACCAAAACAGGAAGCATCAATCTGGCGCGTGCCGTTTGTACTCCCAGTTGTCTTGCTGGTTGTCTCTTATCTAATTTCCACCCTCTTCTCCGTGACACCCAGCGTCAGTTTGGCTGGCTCCTATCAACGCCTGCAAGGAACATACACCACCTATTCATACATCGTCATCTTCGCCCTGATTGCGGCCACCATGCGACAGCGGGCACAGGCCAGCCGTTTGGTGACGTTTATCATCATCACCAGTCTTCCAGTGGCATTTTATGGGTTGCTCCAGCATTTTTCGCTTGATCCGCTGCCGTGGGGTGGTGATGTCAGTCAACGCGTAGCAGGCCACATGGGCAACCCGATTTTTATTGGCGCTTACCTCATCATGGCAGTCCCCTTGACCCTGGCCCGAATTATCGCCGCGTTCAACAATATCCTGAACGACGAAGCGCTATCTTCAGCCGATGTGCTGCGGGCTTCTATTTATATTTTTACGCTGGCTATTCAACTGATTACGATTTATTGGTCTGGCAGTCGTGGGCCCTGGCTCGGTCTGTTTGTCGGTCTGTTTGCTTTTGTTTTGATTGTGCTGGTGGCGGTGCGAAATGCCGCAGAAGGTACGCGCCAGTTTAGAACCAGCGATGCCCTGAAAGCCGTAGCGCTCGTTGCCATTGGGGGCATCATTACCTATTTTGTGATTGCCCTGTTACTCCGAGCGGTGACATCGTCTGGCCGTTTACCAGGTTTGGCTGGGTCGATGGGCAATTTTGGCGCTTTTGTGGCGGCTCTCGCCGTGCCCGTTCTCATTATTTTTGTGATGGCAGCCGCCCGGCGAGGATGGCGTTGGTTATGGTTGAGTTGGATTCTGCTGGCGGTGTTTGTTGCCAGTTGGATTGTGGCCTTTAACCTGCCTGAAGAGGTGACAGACCCTTATTTAGAGGTGCCTGTTGTCGGGGGTATTATCTCAACTTTGGACGAGTGGCGGGAACTGCCCAACA
>JACSSI010000331.1 GCA_014879345.1 Anaerolineae bacterium
GTTGGTTTTCTTGCATGGTTCTATTTTGGCGTGCATTCATAATAGCAATTGCCAATTGCCCCGCCAATACAGAGAACGCTGGTAATACATCTTCAGTCAGGCTATTTGCTTTCGTGCTTTGTAAGTCGATCACACCCAAAACATCATCTTCAACCAGCAAAGGCACAACCATTTCTGAGCGAGTATCTGGCAGTAACGGATGGGGACGAAAATTAGCGCTTTCTTGTGTATTGGAAACGATTACGGCTTGTTTTTTGTATGCCGCAGAGCCATTGAGCGACTGTTCATTGATAGGCAGGGTGTGGCCTGTTTCTAATAAACGAGAGCCGGCAAACCCATCACTCGCACGTAAAATGAGATTTTCCCTTTTTGCATCAGCCAAATAAATTTGCACTTGATAGAGGTTGAATTGATCTTTCATCGAGATTACTGCTTCATTTAATACGTCCTTAAGTTCCCGTGCCTGAGAAACTTGACGGCCAATATCGGCAGCTAAATTCAAGTCTTGCGTTCTGTCTGTGATGCGTTGTTCTAGATTTTCGACCAAGTCGCGTAACTGCCTGGTCATGTTGTTGAACGTATGAGCCAGGGTACCAGTTTCATCTTTGCTCTCTTCGCGTGCTGTAACGGTGAGATTACCCTGGCTGATTTCTTGGGCAACGGCCGTTAACCTGACAATAGGTGAGGCAATCGCGCGCGACAGGAACAGCGCCAACACAAATGAGAAGAGTAGAGCCACAGCACTTGCTATCAAAACATTCGCTTGTGCAGATGCCAAGGCTTCATTTACATCACGCGTGGCATAGTCTGTAACGACCTCCCGGATAGGATTCAGACGTAATTCCAGGTTTTCCATTTCCTCTAATAGTGCCAGCGTGTTTTCGTGAGAGTCCAGAGTTGCACGCCCTATCGTGTCTGTCTCTTGTAATAACACAACCAGGGCTGCTAATAATTCTCCCTCATTTGCTTCATCTTCTTCTAGCGTTCCTTCTAATTCAGTCAGGGTTGCCTCTGCACGTGCTTTGGCATCCTCATAAGCGCGCGCCGCTTCAGCATCTCCCGTTAACAAGTAGCTCTGGACACTCAACTCCATTAAATGAATATCATCTTCAAGGCGATTGACTGAATCTTTGGTGGGGAGAGCATCTTCAATTAACTCATCTAATGCTCCAGATTCGATGCTTTCCTCAACTTCCACATCGACACGGTTACTGATTTCCTGGAATAAGCTCTCATTGTCGGCAAGATTTTCACCGAGAGATTCAATGTTATTCTTCGTATTTTTATGAGAGGCCACCAAACGCAGCGACATATCTGCGCTTTCAGAAGCCAAATTTGCTAACTCATTGAAGGGTTCTACTTCATCTTCATCATCACTCAACTTGCGCAGCCCGTTTACGGTTATTGTGAGCGACTCAATATGATCATCCAGTTGTTCTGGTTCTTCGTCGTCAGCAAAATACTCCATTGCTTCCCGTTGAGTATCGGAAATAAGCTGAGTGGTTTGACCAATCGTTTGTAACGTAGGCAGTGCATCGTCAGAAATACGTTGCAATGCTAATTGATAGCCCCAATAAATGGTCAGACCGCTTACCAAGGAGATAAGCACAAAACTGATAATCAATTTATTTCTAATTTTGATGTTTTTGAATTTGTTCATATCAAATTCTCTTCACTTTATTTCCGAATAGTTTGGCAGATAATAGTAGAATTGCCCTGATAGTGATTGGGGTTGTGCAGTGGTCATGATAACTAAAATCATCACTACAACCGCAATTTCAACCGATTACTTATTCTTCCTGCACCTTGTTTTTCTTGGGGTCTTTTAGATAAACAAAAGTTTCCAAGCCCAAAGCGCGGCCAATTTCCCGTGTTGCGGTTTGCAAAACAGCTTCCGCATCCACGGCCGAGGCGACACGGGCAGAAACCTCACGTAAAATCTGCTCGCGTCGAGCCCGCGCTTGGGCATCTTGATAGAGTCGTTGTGATTGAGCTACCGTTGCCGCCTGACCAGCCAAACTCATAATTTGGCGTTTTTCACTTTCATTCATGTTATATATGGTCGAAGAGAGACCGAGTACAAAGCCAATCCACTGCTCGCCTATAACCAGAGGCGTGGTGATGGCTGACCGCATGCCCATGCCTTCCACAAATAATCGTCTGCTGTTCTCATCTACGCGAGGATCTGTGGTGAAATCATCGATGACAAAAGGCGCGTCTCTTTGTAAGAATTGGGTCACGGGATACATATCTAATGAAAAAGTGGTGCCAATGGCTACCAGCGGTGCGCTGTTATCCTGCTGCCAGGAGGCCGTGACGGTTAATGATTCTGGTGGCGTATCTTGCCAAGGTTGATTGAATAGGATGAGGCTGGCGCGTTCCATGTTTTTGAGGGCGGTAGCCTGCACCAGTGATTTCAATATATCATGCAAGGAGGTGGCGCGAACCACATTTTCACTGCCAGTAAACAGCGCCTCTGTTTGGCTGCGGGCTGTTTCCGTTTCTTCAAACAGTCGCGCTCGTTCTAAAGCTTCTGCCACCTGGTCTGAGATGGATTCCAGGAGTTCTAAATCGTTTTGGGAGAGGGTTTTATCTTTTGTGTTTACCCCGATGCGGCCGATGGCCGTGCCGCGAACGGATAGGGGATAAACTATGTTGTTGTTTTCATGGTTGCCATTTTCTGGAGATGTTTCTGCAAGAATGGGCAGGATTTCGTTTTCTGCTATTTGGAAGCCTTTTGTTGGGCGGTTAACGGCCGTCATATAAGCCTGCCACCCTTCACGAGTTAGCGCACGTTGCAAGGCATTCACCTCATCCAGGGCGGCTTGCGTTTGTTCATATTGTTCTGCGTTTTGCAGGGCGACGGCGATCTGGGAGGCTAATGTTGTTTGGATGTTGACATCTTCCGGGGTAAACCCGTTTTCTTCTGAAGATTGAATATCCATAACGCCAATGAGTCGCTTGCCGACGACGAGGGGGACAGCCATCTCTGAACGAGTGTCAGGCAAAAGCGGATGAGCCAGGAAGCTGGGGTCTGCTTTGACATTGGCAACAACTAACCCTTGCCGTTCCCGGGCAGCGCGGGCGACCAGTGAGCGTGGTGCAGACAATGGGATTTGACGAGTTTCACTCACCATTTGCCGCCCAATCTCACCAGCACCAGCAGAAAGCACGAGCGCATCAATCATCTCATCATAAAGATAGATGTGGGCATGATAGAAGTTGAATTTCGTTTTGGTGAGGTCTACCACGTTTTGCAGCAGTTGCTGCGTATCCTGTTGACTAGTGATGGCTGTGCCTACTTCTGCTACCGTTTGCAGCCCTTCTACGGTGGCCTGTACACGATCTAGCAGGCGGCGGTTGGCAATGTAGTCTGTGACACGCCGACCAATGCTGCCAATGAGGGCGCTTTCTTCATTGATGAAGGATTGTTTTTCTGTATAGGCGATGTAGATGCGGCCTATTTGTTCGTCTTCGAGACGAAGTCCTTCTACTATCTGACTGGGCAGGTTGATGGCTTCTGGATCGCCGTAGACTTTATCATGGACGGTGATAGCCACTTTGCAGAGGTCTGCATGTTGCATGCCAGCGGGAATACGGTTGGCGATGAAAGTGAGAAATTCTTCTAAAGTAGGCTGTTCGTCTGTTTTTTGACCGATTTCGTTGAGCAAATTCAACTCTTTTACACGTTCGTTTAACATGCGTTCGGCTTCTTTTTGCTCTGTAATGTCTTCGGAAATACCAAGTAAAAATAAGGGGTTGCCCTCATCATCAAAAATTGGCACATTGAGGGTATGCAACACACGTGGCCCATGGGGTGTTGGCGCGATCTCTTCTGGCACGTCGAACAAGACACCCTTTTCCAAGGTGGCTCGGTCTGCATTCATATAGATATGCGCCATATCGGGGTAAATATCTAAATCTGTTTTTCCAATAACCTCTTCTGTGGGTATGCCTAATAATTCAGCGCCTGCTTTATTCCAGCGCAGGTAGCGTAAATCTTTAGCATCTTTGACAAAAAGTCTGGTGGGCAGATTTTCAAGGACTGTATCCAGAAAGGCTGCGTTTTCTTGGACTTGTTTTGTGTTTGCTTGCAATTCCTGGGTGAGTCGCTCTTGTTCCTTGAATAAGGCTGCATTTTGCAGGGTGATGGCGAGCTGTCCGGCCAAAACCTCAAAGGCAGACAAGTTGTCTTCGTTTAACCCGCCAGCGGTTTGGGATTGGAGGTCTAACACGCCGAGTACTTTGTTGCCTACGAGCAGGGGGATTGCCATTTCTGACCGTGTATAGGGCAAGGAGGGGTTGGGCTGGAAGATGGGGGATTGGGCTGTGTCGGCCACAATGACGGGCTTTTTTTCCAGGGCGGCACGGCCGTTTATGGAGCGTGTATCGATGTTTAGTTGATGGCCTCTTTTTATGAGAGATTCAGCCACGATACCGGTGCCAGCGCTTAATTTTAGGGTGGTATTTTCTGCATCTTCGTTGACGAGGTAGATTTGGGTGTAATATAGATCGAAGCGAGACCGAATGCGTTCAACGGCCGTTGTCAATAACTCATCCAAATCACGAATTTGTGAAATATCTCGGCCAAGTTCAGAGGCTAATGTCAGGTCTCTGGTTTGCTCTGTGACACGGTCTTCCAGTTGTTCTTGAATGGTTTGGAGTTCCTGGTTGCTGGCTGCCAGGGATTGTTCGCTTTCCCTGGCGTTTTTAAGGGCGCGGCTCAAGGAGTTGATGATCAGGGTGAGTAAAATAGCGATGATGAGGAAAACAAGGGTGGTATCGACGGCCAGATTGAAAGGATCATCAAACCGGGTTTTCAACAGTTCATTAGCTTCGGCATAGGCAAAGAACCAGCCGACGCCTATGGTAAAAAATGTGACTAATGCACCCGCTTTCCAGCCTTCAAGTAGGCCGGCAAGCAAAATGACGATGATGAGCGCGGTGAAGCCAATATCTTTCAGACCATTGGCGCCCCAGGATACCATGACTAAGGCGATCCAGGCTGAGGCAATGAGAATATGGCTAATGGTCCGCACCTGGCCACGGCTTAAAATTGCTTTTAGACCAATGGCGATAACCAGTAAAATGCTCAGGACAATGGTGCTGTTGGCAGAAATGCCTACGGAGCGACTCGCTAATTGGATGGTCAAATAAGCGCCCAACAGCAAAATGATGGTTATGAGTACGGCGTTTAGCAGCTCGGCGACGCGGGTTTTATCGGGGTCGTCAAATGTTGGTGGTTTGAACCAATTTTTTATGGTATTCATCAGCTATCTCTCTTGTCCTGAGCCGTTTTCAGGCTGCATCTCTTGCGTGGCAGTGGGTTCCGGTTTATCCAGGTAGACAAAGGAGTCTACCCCCATGATGCGATTAACTTCTTTAACGGCCGTTTTCATAATAGATTCAGCATCCGGAGCCGCATAAACTTTGGCGCTCACTTCACGCAGCAGTTGTTCACGGCGGGCTCTTTGCTGCGTAACAGTAAACAAACGCTGCGTTTGGCTGACTGTTGCTGCCTGACTAACCAAACTGCTTATTTGTCGAATCTCTTCATCATGAAAGGTGCGTGGCGATGAGGCTTGTGCTGCCATAATGCCAATCCACTGCCCACCAGCAATCAAGGGGAAAATGAGGAGGCTGCGCACTTTAAGCATGGTTGAAATAAAAGTACGAGTATCTTTGTCTATACGCTCGTCTTTTAAAACATCCCCACAGACAAAGGCTTGTTCTGGATGAAGATAAGGCAAGAGGGGGAACTGTTGTAATTCAATAGCAGAATCTGACAATGTTTTTGGTAATTGTCCATCCTGTACCCACATGGCTCCCACAGTTATTGATTTTGGCGGAGTAGAGATCCAGGCGGTGTCAAAAAACATCAGGTTAATTTGTTCAAGCTTTTTCAAGGATGTATTTACAACAATTGCTTCTAAAACCTCATCTAACGAGTTGGCTTGAATCACTTGCTCACTGCCTGCATAAAGCGTATTCATTTGTTCACGCGCTATTTCCATCTCTTCAAACAAACGTGCGCGATCCAGAGCACTCGCCACTTGCTGCGACATCGCCTTG
>JACSSI010000332.1 GCA_014879345.1 Anaerolineae bacterium
CCCTTTGGTACGATTAGCTAACTTCAATCCCGCAATCATCCACGTCGTTGACTATTGACGATTAACAATTGCCAATTGACCATTAAACGGAGCATCATGGAAAACGTTCAACAATTCACCAAAGACATCATCGATAATGTAGAAAAAGTGATCATCGGCAAGCGGGAAACGCTTGAGTTAATGCTCGTTGCACTGCTGTGTGAAGGGCATGTGTTGCTGGAAGATGTGCCGGGCGTGGGCAAGACGATGCTGGCACGTGCTATGGCTATCAGCCTGGGCGTGGATTTTAAGCGGATTCAATGTACGCCCGATTTATTGCCGAATGATGTGACGGGCGTTTCGATCTTTGACCAGAAAGTGCAAGGGTTTACATTTATTCCTGGCCCCGCTTTTACCAATATTTTGCTGGCGGATGAAATTAACCGCGCCACCCCCCGTACCCAGTCTGCCTTGCTGGAGGCGATGGGGGAACGGCAGGTGACGGTGGATGGTATTACGCATGGGCTGGAACGGCCGTTTTTCGTGATGGCAACGCAAAATCCAGTGGAGTATGAGGGCACGTTCCCGCTGCCAGAAGCACAGCTTGACCGCTTCTTCATGAAGTTGTCGATGGGCTACCTGGATGAAGCGACAGAAGCGCAAATGCTGCTCAACCTGGGTGGCGTTCATCCTATTGAAGGCTTGGAGGCGGTGGTAAACGGCCGTTCCCTGCCCGACCTGTCTCCCCAAATCTGGAACATCCACGTCGATGACACCCTGCGCGACTACATCGTCAAACTCGTGTTTGCTACGCGAAACCACAAAGACCTTGTGCTGGGCGCCAGTCCGCGCGGCAGTTTGGCACTGTACCGCGCCAGTCAAGCCTACGCCGCTCTGCAAGGACGCGACTACATCTTGCCTGACGACGTTAAACGACTGGTTGTCCCCGTCATCGCCCATCGCTGCCTCGTTCACCCTGAAAGCGCCCTGCGTGGGGTGACCATGCCTAAAATCCTGGATAACATTCTAGAAACCACGCCTCTGGACATCGGAGAACTTCGTTAAAGGCAGAAAGCATTCATATTCTGCCCTTTGCCTTCTGCCTTTTTTACCATGTCTCAATTTGCCGCTATTATCATCATCTTTTTGATTTTCGCCTTTTTGCTGCAAGTAGATTTCATTTTCTACATTGTCTATATTTTCCTGGGCATTTATGGCTGGAGCCGCTGGATGACTCCCCGTGCCTTAAAAAGTGTGGAGATAAGACGAGAGTTTACTGATCATGCGTTTTGGGGTGAAAAGGTGCCTGTTACCGTCACGATGCGCAATACCAGCCGCATCAGCGTGCCCTGGCTGCAAGTTCGGGAATCGGTAGCCGTTGATTTGATGATACGGCAAACAGCCAACCAGGTTCTGAATCTGCGTGGGCGGGAAACTGTCAGCTTTATCTACGCCGTGCAAGCAAGACGGCGTGGTTATTACAAAATTGGGCCGATGCAGTTGAGAACAAGTGATTTATTTGGACTATTCCCAGACCACACTGCTGTCCTGCCCGCAGAGTATATGACGATTTATCCGCGCATCATGCCCTTGAACAGGCTGGGCTTGCCCTCTCGCTTGCCGTTTGGCACGGTGAGCAGCAAGCAGCGCTTGTTTGAAGACCCTGCCCGCCCCATGGGCGTGCGTGAATACCGCTCAGGCGACTCATTACGCCAAATCAACTGGAAGACGAGCGCCCACACGCGCACGATGATGGTGCGCACGCATGAACCGGCTATTTCTCTGGAAACGGCCGTTCTCCTCAACCTCAATCTCAGTGACTACACCTGGCACGACACCCAGGGAACCGTTGAATGGGCCATTGAACTGGCCGCGTCGCTGGCCGCCCATTTGGTGCAGGAGCGGCAATCTGTCGGCCTGATTACCAATGGCATAGACCCGCTGGCTGAAGGCGACCTGGCGGCAGACAGCCACAGCTTTGATGAAAAGAGCGGCCGTCTCTTGCGCCAACTAATACGAGGCAAAACAGATAATCAAGAAACAGGCACCACACCCGTTAAAATACCACCCCGCCCGGGACGTGCCCACCTGATGAAGATTTTAGAGCAATTGGCACGCATAGAAGCGGATACGACAACGCCTTTTACGGCCTGGGCAGCTTCAGCCTGCTCTCAGTTAACGTGGGGTGTCACCATTCTCGCCATTACGCCCCAAGGCGACGAAGCGACGTGCCACACGCTGCACCATCTCGTCCGGGCTGGCTACAATTCCATTTTGCTCGTCACAGAACCGGATGCCGAATTCAGCAAGGTGCGCGACCGTGCCAGACGGCTCGGTTTTTCTGCATTCCACGTGACGCAAGAGAAAGATTTAGATCAATGGCAACGGCCGTTGCCCCTGGCCCACTCCTAATCATGAGCGAAAACACGAACACATCAGAACCCATCCAACCCTACATCGTGCAATCCTGGACGCAAACGGTGATTCGCCCCACCCTCATCATTCTCATGGTGACTGCGTTGATGGGTGCCATTCTTGCCGTCGCCATCTCGGTTAATCCTTCCCATATTTGGTATCTCGGCTTTCTTATTTGCTTTTTTGTTATCCTGGAGAGCTATTTCACCACAGCCTGGCTCGAAAAACCGGCTCGGCGCAATTTGCACCATCTCAACTATCGAGGAGCCGAATTGTTGGTATTAGTGGTCGCCCTTCGCCTGCTCACCTGGTGGATACAAGGAAATTGGCCTGAAAGCAGCGCTGTTTTGAGCTACCTCAAAAGTCCCTTTACCCTTTTCGATGATGGTTACTTTTGGGCAATTTTTGGCCTCAGCCTCATTGCCTGGCAGCGGACGATTGCCATCACCCGTTCTTTCTCGTTGATGAAACCAGATGAAGCCGAACTCGCCTATTACACGCTGCCACGTAATGAACGAGATGCAAACAGCCAGCCCCTCTCTGATGACCGCTCACACTTACAACAGGGCTTTGTCCAACAATTTTTGGGCGGCGGTTTGGTGGTGCTGATTTGTGCAGGATTAGCTTCATACAATTTATCGGAGTTTGGTAACGTTGAAACAGCTTTCAGCAGCGGCTTAACCCGGCTGGGATTAAGCCCATCTATGCTGGCCTCATTGCTGCTTTACTTTTTATGCGGCTTTTTACTGCTCAGTCAGAGCAGACTGGCGATTTTGGAGATGCGCTGGCTGGCTGGAGATGTGAAACAGCGTACGCCAATTGGGCGTCATTGGCATCGGCGCACGTTGTTTGTGGTATTGGCTATTGGCTTGATCGCCGCCTTTTTACCGGTCGGGTCTACGCTGCCATTTGTGCGGATTCTGAATCTGATTATATTCGGATTTATCACGATAATAACGACGCTTATCTATCTTGCCTCTCTTCTTTTTTACTCCATTTTATCGCTCATTTTCCGTCGGGGAACGGCCGTTGAAGAGCCTCCCCCACCACCGCCATCGCCCCCATCACCGCCACCACAAGTCGCCCCCCTTATAGAAACAAGCGAAACCCTGCAATACATATTCTCCTCCGCTTTTTGGGCCATCGTGATCGTTGCCTGCATCATCGCCTTTGCTTTTTTTCTTCGTGACAGAGGCATCAAACTAGATAATGCTTTCCTGCAACGGACGTGGTTGACACTCAAACTTTGGTGGCAGCAGCTTCGGCAAGGCATCAACGAGCAAATGCAAGACATTCAAGGTGGATTACAGTCATTGTTTACCCCAAAATCAACAGAGGAAACGAAAAAACAACCACCCTGGCACTTCGTACGTGTCAATGCGCTTTCACCACGAGAAAAGGTTTACTATTTCTATTTATCAACCGTCAAACGAGCAGATCAAAAAGGTGTGTCCCGGCAGAAAAGCGAAACACCTCTGGAATTTGCTGATGATCTTAAAGCAACGTGGCCGGATGCCGAGAAGGAAATTGAGGAGCTAACCGGTGCTTTTTTACAAGCACGCTACAGCCCTGATTCAATTGAAGAAGAAGATGTAATTCCCGTTAAAAATCAATGGAAACGCTTGAAAACAAATTTACGGAAGCAAAAACATGACCACTAATAGTCTTTAAAAATTAAATCGGGTAATGAATTTGTCACTCCCGCGAAGGCGGGAGTCCAGTCTGTGGATGCCCGCCTTCGCGGGCATGACAAGATTACCGGTTTATTTTCTTAAGTTCCATAAGTGGTTACTACAAGCCAAAAACTAACTCTTGCCAGATATTGCCGTCAGCACCCCAAAAATGAGGAATCCTGTTAATAGTCGGAACAGCGTAATATTCATATACACACCCAGAGTGCCCAACAGCCAATACATGCCTGCGCCGATCAACACCCCAAACACCATGCCAATCAGACCGCCCTTCAACGCTCTATCCGGCACCGTGATCAACACACCAACCAGACAGCCAGCAAGAAAGGCATATAACGAATAAAGAACACCATTCAAAACCACCTGACCCACAACCGGATTTTCTAACGAGTTCAGGATTGATCCCATTGAACCACCGGTAACAGACAGAATACGCACCATTTGGAAGCCTGCCATGCCCAAACCAAATAAAACGCCAAGCAGAAGCGCTCGTCCTAAAGCGTCTGGCACCTGCATCAATGGCACGATAATGGCACCGACGACCAATCCGGCAACAAGACCACTGATAGCACCAGTTGTTAAATCGGTCAGGAGATTTAACAAGATGCTGGCTGTAATTCCCATGCTCAATGCTTTGGTTAAGATAAGTGATACCATGGACATCCCTCGCAATCCTAAAGTTTCAATTCACCAAAATTATAACCTAACTTTTTTTTTTGCCCTTTCTCTTTTCAACTGAGGCTTAGAATCGTAGATAAAGACCTCGGGTGATCGCAATTTTTGTTGATAGGTGGAGTTTGCACGCCCACGTGCAAACGGACACGTGGGCGTGTCCCGCTCTGCATCAACAGAATCTCTGTGTAGGTAAAGACCTCCGAGGTTTTGAAAACCTCGGAGGTCTGCCACAAAATGCGGCCATACGCTTTTAGCTGCCTTTAGAAGCATCTCAGAATCCGCTGTGAGGATTCGCCCATTCATCTTATTCGTGATAAAAAACGAGGCGGAAACATTTTATATGTATTTGGTGAAGGAGTAGCTTCAATGAAACAAATTGTGGAGTGTGTGCCTAATTTCAGCAACGGCCGTTCCCCTGAAATATACAACAGCATTGCCGATGAAATCCGGTCGGTGCCTGATGCCCACATCCTCAACGTGAGCGCAGACCCAGACCATAACCGCACCGTCATCACCTTTGTTGGCACACCAGAAGCAGTTGAAGAAGCTGCCTTCCGTGCTATTGCCAAAGCCGCCCAGCTCATCAACCTGGACGAGCATGATGGCGAACATCCCCGCATCGGCGCCACAGACGTTTGCCCCTTCATCCCTGTCCAAAACACCACCACCAAAGAATGTGTTGCCATCGCCAAAAGATTAGGGCAACGGGTAGGAGAAAAACTTGGCATTGCCGTTTACCTCTATGGTGATGCAGCCACAAGCCCGGAGCGCGAAAAACTTTCTGCGATCCGCAAAGGCGAATATGAACTATGGAAAAAAGAAGTAGCTACCAACCCTAAACGAAAACCAGATTTTGGCCCGGCAGAAGCAAAACCATGCGGCGCTACAGTCATCGGCGCTCGCCCATTCCTGGTAGCATACAACATCTATCTCAACAGCGATAACGTTGACATCGCTGACAAAATTGCGAAAGAAATACGCTTTATTGGCGGCGGATTGCGCTATGTGCAAGCCAAAGGCTTCCTCGTCGAAGGGCAGGCACAAGTCAGCATGAATCTGACCAACTTTGAAAAAACTCCCATCTACCGGGTGCAGGAGATGGTTCGGCGTGAAGCTGCCCGCTATGGTCTAGCCATCACCCGTGCCGAACTTGTGGGCATGATACCGCAGAAAGCGCTGCTTGATGCGGCTGCCTGGTATTTACAACTTGACGAGTTGAACGCTAACCAAATTTTAGAGATACAAATACAAGCCCAACAACATCAAGAAGCGCAAGAAACTGGCAATCTGCCCCTCCAATTTTT
>JACSSI010000333.1 GCA_014879345.1 Anaerolineae bacterium
GACACTTCCCAGGTGGATGACGTGGTATTGGGCTGTGTCACGCCCATTGGGGATCAGGGTGCAGATATTGCCCGCACGGCCGCAATTTATGCAGATTGGCATGTCGATGTGCCGGGTGTGCAGCTTAACCGCTTTTGTGCCTCCGGGCTGGAAGCAGTCAATATGGCAGCCATGAAAGTGCGTTCCGGTTGGGAACATATGGTGGTCGCTGGCGGCGTCGAGTCGATGTCACGAGTGCCGATGGGGTCAGATGGCGGCGCCTGGATTACCGACCCCAAGGTCAATCTCAAGACCAATTTCGTGCCGCAAGGGGTGAGCGCCGACCTGATCGCCAGCATCGAAGGCTTCAGCCGCGAGGATGTAGACCGCTTCGCCCTGCAATCACAACAACGCGCTGCTTTTGCTCGGGAAAACGGCCGTTTCCATAAATCCATCATCCCCGTCAAAGACATGAACGGCCTGCCCATCCTCGACCACGACGAACTCATCCGCCCAGACACCACTCTCGAAGGCTTGGGCAGCCTCAATCCAGCTTTCAAAATGATGGGCGAAATGGCCTTCGACGCCGTCGCCATGCAGCGCTATCCCGAAGTCGAGCAAATTAACCACGTGCACACCGCAGGCAATTCGTCTGGCATCGTCGATGGGGCGGCGCTGGTGCTGGTGGGCAGCAAAGAAAAAGGGGAAGCGCTGGGTCTCAAACCCCGCGCCAAAATCAAGGCGGCGGCGCTCGTCGGCACAGAACCGACCATCATGCTTGTCGGGCCAGGGCCAGCCTCCAAAAAAGCCCTGAAACAAGCAGGTATGACTGTAAACGACATCGACTTATTTGAGGTCAATGAAGCCTTTGCGGCCGTGGTCATGCGTTTCATGCGCGATATGGGCATCGAAGGCAATGAAAACATCAACGTCAACGGCGGCGCTATCGCCATGGGTCATCCGCTGGGCGCGACCGGGGCGATGCTGCTCGGCACTGTTCTGGATGAACTGGAACGCCTTGATCTGACGACCGCCTTGATCACGCTCTGCGTGGGCGGCGGCATGGGTATTGCCACGATTATTGAAAGGGGTTGACGTTTCCTATTTCCTAAATCATTCCTGTGTATCCCTGTGCCATTGGCGGGTCTGGGTTAAAATACGCGCATGGAAAATCCCGAACTCTACGATCCAGATGAAACCCAGGTAGATGAAGTGCAGTTTGAGATGGAAAACGGCCGTTTCCCATCTCCCCCACCGCCCCATCCCCCAGAACCCGAGCCACTCCCGAAGCGAAAACACGGCTGCTGGCTCACCGCCATTTCCCTTGTTGTCATATTCAGCCTGGTGGCTACTGGGTTGCTTAGTCTGTTCTGGGTGGGTGAAGAACTGGTCGCTAACTGGACACCGCCCTGGGCAACTGCCACCCCCACCCTGGAAAGCGCTGGCCGCATCGCCTACATCAGCGACAAAGGGCAGCTCTTCACCGTTCAGCCCAATGGTGCTAACCAACGCCAACTCACCGATGATAAATTTCCCTATCAGTTTCCCGTCTGGGCGACGGGCAGCAATCAATTGGCTGTGTTAAACGCCCAGGGCGGCATTGTCACCCTCACTGATGCCGACGAACCTCAGCCACAAACGCTTTACCAAAGCGGTTCAGAAGCCCCCATCTACCTCTACTGGTCTCCAGACAACAGTCAGATCGGCTTTCTCTCTAACTCCATGCGCGGCATTGCTTTGCAGGTGGTTGAAACGGACGGCAGCAGTGAAGCTGAAGTGCGCAGCATTGGCACACCGTTTTACTGGGACTGGCTGACTGACAGCAGTCAGATGCTGATTCACACCGGCACCCCTGGCGCAGATGCCCAGCTAGGGTTACTGCAAGCAGATGGGCAGTTGGAAACCATCGCGCCGCCCGGCTCGTTTCAGGCGCCCGGCATTTCGGCAAACGGCCGTTACTGGGCATACGCCGAAGATATGGGCAACGGCAACAGTTGGCTGGTCATCAGCGACACAGAAAACGGTGAGCAGTGGACGGAGCGGCATCCAGCCGTCGTCGCCATGAGTTGGAGTCCCACAGCCGACCAGTTAGCCTTCACCACTGGCATCCAGGAAAAAACCTCCTTTTGGGGGCCGCTGCGCCTGTTCGACACAGAAACAGGCGAGATGAACCTGCTGAGTGACAATACCGTCATCGCCTTTTTTTGGTCGCCAAACGGCCGTTACCTGGCAACCATCAACACCGGCGACATCAATCCAGATTTTGGCGTCAACGTAGCCGACAACGCTTCCCCCCGTCGCACCACCCAGGCCAAATCCGCCGGGCAGCCCAACCCCCACCAGTTCAATCTAGCCATTATTGATGTGGAAACGGGCGAAGAAACGCAGGTTATGAGCTTTATCCCCACCTTCCTCTTCATCAGCCAGTTTTTGCCCTTTTTCGACCAGTACGCCCTCAGCCACAACATCTGGTCACCCAACAGCGATGCCATCGTCTTGCCCGTCCGCGAAGGGAGCGAAAGTCATGTTAAGGTCATTCGCATTGATGGCAGCGAGTTGATTGATTTGGGACGGGGTGACATGGCATTCTGGAGCCGGTAGCATGGGGATTTATCACAAAGGCACAAAGATACAAAGTGACAAAGGAAAAGCCTTTGTGCCTTTTGTCTCTTTGTTTCTTTGTGTTCTTTTTTTACTGGCAGGATGCAGCTCCAGTGCTGGTGACTCGTTTATTTTGCCTACTTTGATGACAACGGCCGTTGTCACCACCCCAGAATCCCCCCAAAAAATCAACGCCCTTTTGCCCGTCACCTTCACCCCCATCGGCAGCGCTCCCGCCGCCATACCACCCGCCGACAACACCCCGCCGCCAGCCGCTACTGCCACCATCGGCCCCAGCCCCACCTATTATGCCTACGCCGGCTGGACAATTGCCGATTTACAAAACCGTCAGCCCCAAACCGGAATCCTGCAAACCCACGACATCCTCACCACCGGCCCCAACTACACCCGTCACCTCATCAGCTACCCCAGCGATGGCCTCACCATTTACGGCTTCATGAACACACCACCAACTACCGAGCCGTTGCCAGTGGTGTTGGTGCTGCACGGCTTCGTCGAGCCAGACGAGTATGACGTAGAGGCCTACACCATGCCCTACGCCGATGAACTGGCAAAAGATGGCTTCCTCGTCATCCACCCCAACTACCGCAACTACCCCCCATCTGACAACGGCGACAACCTGTTCCGCGCCGGTTACGCCATCGACGTGTTGAATCTCATCGACATCATCAAAACACAAGCAGGACAACCCGGCCCCTTGCAAAACGCCGATCCCAACCGCATCTTCCTCTTCGGCCACAGTATGGGCGGCGGCATCGCCCTGCGCGTCCTCACCGTCAGCCAGGATGTGCGCGCCGCTGCCCTTTATAGCTCTATGAGCGGCGACGAGCAGCGCAATTTCGAGAAGGTTATCGTCTGGTCAAAAGGGACATCAGGCACGGAAGAATTGGCGGCCTCCGCCGAAGATTTGCAGCGTATTTCCCCCATTTACCACCTGGAAAACATCACCGTGCCCATCAGCATCCATCATGGCACGGCCGATGGCGTTGTGCCGCCAGAATGGTCTTATCAACTGTGTGAACAACTACGAGAACTGGGCAAAGAGGTTAGCTGTTACCGCTACCCCGGCGAACCTCACAATTTCACCGCAGCAGCGCGCAAAAGAATGATCGACCGCGTTTCGGCATTTTTCAATGAATCGTAGGAGAATTTTCTATCGGTCGCCAGCCGGGCAATCCGAGGGAGCAAACCAGCGGGTGCTCGCATGACCGCGCAGGCGCTCCAGACTGGGCAAACAGGCCAGCAGCACACGCGGATTGCTGTTGTCACTTTTCACACCCACTTCATCACCCAAACGAGCTTGCAGTTGGGTTTCCACTTCATCGCTGTCACCAAACATCTGCATTTCTGTTTCGACGGGAGCCACTAAAGCCACAGGCACTGCATACCCTTTGACGTAATAAGCGTGTCCCTCACTATCCACATAATCAAAAATCATATGTTCGCCATACGTGCGTAAACCAGAAACAGGCTGAGAACCGAGAATGAGCAGCGGCTCGTTAGGCATATTGCCGTGTCGCAGTTCGATGGCAATCGTCCACTGAGCGGCGATGTCGGGAGAAATGCCATTGCGGGAGGCAACGGCACGGCCGTAGTTATTCAGGACGCTGGTCGCATACCGGCGCGGCACCCGATTTTCTACGTTCGCCCAGCCACCACTGTAGGCTGCCAACGCGGCATACAAATCACCACCCGCCTGCCGCACCACATCTGCCAGAATAGCAACGCCCCAGCGCAAGTTGATGGCCGGGTTTACCAGGTCATCAGCCGAGGGACGGAACTCCATGCCTGGCCCGGTAGGCATGACGCCCATCAGCCCTACTGCGCCCTTTTGGCTGGTAGCCCGATGGTCGCCATCTGATTCTTCTTTGATAACAGCGGCAATAAAGTCAGGGTCTAACCCATACTCCTCAGATAGAACGCCAATATGGAACTCCCACTGCTGCACGGCCGGCCCCCAAATATCAGAGATGACGGGTTCATCTTCCTGCAAAACGCCTCGTTCCGGGGGTGACGCTGCCGCCGGTTGCAGTTGCCCCAAGAGGGGGATAAGCAGCAAAAGCAGCATAAAACGCAGCCTGTTTATAACGCTCATCCGACAGCCTCTATTAATGAAAAATCAAACGTGGTTGTGCCTGTTGGTACTTTCCACCAACTAACCCGGGCAGAGCGTAACGGCCGTTTTACCCCCATCTCTTCTGCATTCTCCACGCGCACACACTCAGTCGTCTCTGCATCCGGCAGCAAGATAGCATCCAGCAGCACACCGTCAGCCAACGGCGTCTCTACATTTGGGTAAGCATAAGCAGGTAAACGGCCGTATAACTCCAAACTGCGCACAAATAACTGTGTCTCACTGCCATCTATGTCAAAACCAAAAATTTCTGCTCGCGGAAACTGGTCGCCATATTCACGCAGGAACTCGTAAATTTTCAGGCCGCGTATTTCCTTGCCCCAATCGTCGAGCAAAATGGCAGGCAGCACAGGGTCGTCTGGCCCGCGCACCACCACCGCATAACGCAAATAGAGCGAAACGGCCGTTTTCGTTTCTGGTTCCGCATTCAAGAGCAAGAGGGCAGAACGGCCGTTTTCCCTTATCAGTTTTCCGTGTACATGTTGTTTCGCAGCTTTCATTGTTTCGTCTTGTAGTCAGTTAGTCTTGTAGTCTTATAGTCGGTTAGTCTGACAATACCAAATCCGACGCTGTAAGACAAGCTTATCTGCGGTTGCTAATTTCCCCGCCCCTGTCTATCATTCCTGTAGAAATTATATCTCACGCAAGGCTGGAACAGACGCAAAATTTTTCTCTGCGCCTCCACACCTCTGCGTTAAAAAAATATATCCGCAGATTTCGCAGATTCACCCTAGGCTTAGTACGAAGCTTGTCCTGAGCCTGTCGGAGGACGTTCTCTGCGGTTAATCAATCACTGGAGACAATATGGACGACCTGACAGCCAAAGTAGAAGAAGCCCGCAACCTGCGCGACGAAGACGAACTCGAAGCCTCACAAGAAATTTTACTCGCTTTACTAGAACAATATCCCGATAACGCCACCGTTCTCTACGAAGTTGGCGGCTCTTACGATGTCCTGGGTGAAGAACGAGATGCCATCCCCTACTACGAACAAGCCGTCGATGCAGGTCTGGAAGGAGATGACCTGCAAGAATGCCTCATCTGCCTGGGAAGTTGCAACCGGGTGATTGGGGAATTTGAAGAGTCGGTAGAAGCACTGGAAACGGCCGTTTCCCAATTCCCGGATAACAAAAGCGGCCACGTATTCCTGGCCCTCGCCTACTACAGCAACGACCAAAAAGAAGACGCCATGCGCACCCTCATGGAACTACTGCTCGAAACCACCCAAAACGAAGACATCCTCGCCTACGCCGACGTACTCGAATTCTACAAAGACCATTTAGAAGAAGTTTGGGACGAAGAATAGTAAAGGCAGAAGG
>JACSSI010000334.1 GCA_014879345.1 Anaerolineae bacterium
GTGTGACATCGGACAAGGTTTTCCCACCCAAAAAGACAGCGTTGACGGTCAGTCCCATCAGCCCCAAAACACCCAGCCACAAAGCCATCGCCAAAAACAACAAACCTACCGCACTATAAAACAGGCGGTGGGCAGAGCGAGAATGTTGCCAGATGCGGCGTTCGGGATTCTGAGACATGGGGAATTTTTAGTGCGTAGTGCGTAGTGCGTATTTTTCTACGCATTATGCACTACGTTCTACTCCGGCATCGGGACGTTGGTGAGAAGATCATCAAGGGAAGCAACTTCATACGTGGCAGACTCTTCTCTAAGGGTCGTTTGCCTGTATTTAGGTACCATGACGAGGAGTTGGCGAATAATTTCAACGAGAAGGGACATACGGTGAAAGGCGACCTGTTCGCCTAAAACGTGTCGGCTTTTGTAATACCAATCGCGGGATTCACGAGCAGAACCGAGCGCATATTCGTAAAATCTCGCTTGGTCTTTAGCCGAAGCTCGACTATATCCCTCACAAACATTGGCGCTCACACTTCCGGCGGAACGGTATAACTGGTCAGACAACGACTTTGTACGCCCGTCTTGAACCAATTTGCACACGTCATACCACGCCAATTCACCCAAAAATAGCGACTGTTGATAAATCGCTGATTTCCAGATGGCATCATTTGTAATGCTGCTCGGCAAGCTTTGAATCCACGATTGAAAATTCATAGGAAATTTAGTGCGTAGAACGTAGTGCGTAGTTTTTACTACGTTCTACGCACTACGCACTACGTTCTAATAACTATCTGCTTCCAAAACGACTTTGCCCCGGAAGATGTAGTAGACACCGGCCGTGTACAGGAGTACGAAGGGCATACCGATCACGGCGATGATGAGCATGACGGTGAGGGTGTTAGCCTGGGAGGCGGCGTTCGTGATGGTGAGGTTGTACTGCTGATTCATGTTGGAAATGAGCAGGTTGGGGAACATCCCCACCGCTACCGAAAGCATGAGGAACAAAATCATGCCGGATGAAGCCACGAAGGCCAAGAATTCTTGGCCACGCTTTAGGAAGAAAGGAATCAGCCCAAAGCAGATGGCAGCGACCAGGGGGAAAATGAGCGGCCAGATTTGGGCATAGATGGCAACGGGTTCAAACTGGGCAACCAACATGAAGATAGCGGAGAGAACGGCCGTTACCGCAAACGCTCCCATCAATTTAGGCATAAAGCCACGCACACGCGCTTGTAATTCCCCTTCCGTCTTCAGATTAATGTAGAGGGCGCCATGCATCGCCATCATCGCCACCGTCGTTAAACCCAGCAGCAAGTCAAACGGTTTCAACAAGTCAAAGATATTGTTGATGACAATATTGCCTTCCTCATTCAACGGCACACCGCTGATGATATTGCCCAAAGCTACGCCCAACAACAGCGCCAGCAAGAGCGACGTGAGGAAAAACATCATATCCCACACAGTGCGCCAACGTCCGCTCTCTTGTTTGCTGCGGAACTCAATCGCCACTGGACGCAAAATCAGCACCATCAGCACCAGCATCATCGCCGGATAAAAGCCGGAAAAGAGAGACGCATACACAATGGGGAACGCCGCAAACAGCGCCCCGCCACCTAGCACCAGCCACACTTCATTACCATCCCAAATAGGGCCAATCGTATTGATATTGATGCGCCGTTCATTATCATTCTTGGCGACAAACATGTGTAAAATGCCGACACCCATGTCAAAACCATCCAGAATGAGATAACCCGTGATGATCACGATGAACAAGATAAACCAAATCGTATTAAGAGACATTAGTCCACCTCCCCAGCTGCAGAAGCCCGTGGCTGCCGGAAAATTTCACGGAAGGTGTCGGGCAAATCGGTGTGGTCTGGGTTCGCATGAGGCGGTTCCGGCCCTTCTTTGATTTTGTGATCCAGCAAAAAGAGAAAGAGCACAAACAAAATGGCATACAGCACCACAAACATCATTAGAGATATGAACACCTGGTTGGTGGTTAATACAGGAGAGACAGCATCGACCGTGCGCAATAAATTCCACACAATCCAGGGTTGGCGACCAATTTCGGCCGTCCACCAACCCATAATGGTAGCGGCTTCGGTTAGTACAATGGTCGAAACGAATATCCACAACAGCCAGCGCATCTCAAAAATCTTGCGTTTGCGCCACCAGAAGAACAAGCCCACCAAGCCGATCAACGGGAAGATAAAACCGAGATCGATCATGATGTGATATGCCTGGAACACCATATTGACGGGTGCCCAGGTATCTTGTGGGAAGGCATCAAGACCCGTCACTACCGCTTGCGGATTTTGGTAACTGAGAATACTGAGCAGGCAGGGAATGGAGATGCCCGTTGTGGTTTGCTCGGCTTCATTGACCCAGCCAACCAGATACATGGGCGCACATGCTTGCGATTCCCACACCCCTTCCATGGCCGCCAATTTGGGCTGTTGATAATTGGTGACGGTGATTGCCATCTGCGCCCCAAAAATGAAGACCTGCAAAATAGCCAGGATGGCAAAGAACCAGAGCGCCAGGGTGAAGTTTTTCTTGGCAAATTCGATGTGTCGTTTTTTGAGCAAATAGTACGCTGTCACGCTCAACACCAGCGACGCGCCAATCATCCACGACGCCACCCAGGTGTGGAGCAATCGCGGAATGAAGGATGGCGTAAACACCACATCCCTAAACTGGGTCATGAAGGCTTGCTGTCCCCATTGGGTTGTTTCCAAGATGTAGCCTTGCGGCGTTTGCATCCATGAATTTGCCATGAGGATCCACAAGGCACTGAAGTGAGCGCCAAATACCACCAGAAAGGTGGCTGTTACCCACATTTTAGGGCCTAAGCGATTGCCGCCAAAGAGCAGCAGCCCCAGGAAACCGCCTTCCAGGAAAAAGGCAAAGATGCCTTCTGCCGCCAGTAAACTGCCAAAGATGTTACCCACGTAACGAGAATAAGTGGCCCAGTTCATGCCAAATTCAAATTCCTGCACAATACCGGTGGCAATGCCCATGGCAAAAACCAGGCCGTATATTTTGACCCAGAAGAATGATGCTTGCCGCCATGTGGCGTCTCCTGTGCGCAAATATTGAATACCCATCACCACCAACAAGAATCCCAAACCCATAGAAATAGGCGGATAGATGAAGTGAAAACTAGCGGTGAAGGCAAACTGAAGCCGAGAAAGAAACTCTGGATTCATAAACTCCTCCTTCAAAAGAAATGAAAAATAGTGCGTAGTGCGTAGTGCGTAGAAAATACGTACTACGCACTACGCACTACGTTCTACGTGATTAATATGACGATTGAACGGGAAGCCACTTCATAAACCGTTTCGGTTACGGGTTTGGCTTCTGCCCAGGTGCAAATATCTGCGGGAAACGGCCGTTCTGTATCCACCCAAACGCGCCAAGCCAAACCATCAGTTGTAGGCAGTTGAAATGTGAGCGGCTCCCAATACGCATTGATCATGATATAAAACTGTGAATTTGCGGCTGAGTTGAAAGCGAGAGCCAGGGTATGGGATGAAAATCCTTCATCCGACTGCCCCCCATCAACCCCGTGAAATTTTACCTCTGAGGATTGCAAAACGCCAAGCAGCGTTTCCTCATCCGTGCGTGATTGATTGCGAACCAGTCGCGCCGCAATGAGCTGTTTAACAAAGCGATGTACGTCCGCATGTTTGTCCACCAGCGACCAGTCGAACCAGCTTATTTCGTTGTCCTGACAGTAGGCGTTGTTGTTGCCCTGCTGAGTGCGGCGCACTTCATCACCCATGAGAATGAGCGGAGCGCCAACGGCCGTTAACAGCAGCGTCATAAAGTTTTTCACCTGCCGGTTACGCAAGGCTTCAACCGCCGGATCATCCGTTGGCCCTTCCACGCCGCAGTTCCAACTAAAATTGTCATTACTGCCGTCGCGGTTGGCTTCACCGTTGGCTTCGTTGTGTTTTTCGTTGTAAGAAACCACATCGTTGAGGGTAAAACCATCATGAACCGTAACGAAATTGATGCTTTGCTCCGGCTCCCGATTTTCCCAACCATAAATATCAGGGCTGCCCGTTAGCCGTTCATCCAACACATGCGCCGTCCCCTCATCCGATTTGACAAAGCGGCGTACATCATCGCGGAACTTGCCATTCCACTCTTTCCAGGCATCCCCCACAAACGTGCCGACTTGGTACAGTCCGGCCGCATCCCACGCTTCTGCCACCAGTTTGGTGCCAGCCAGCACCGGGTCAGAATCAATATCCCAGATGATGGGCGGATTGGGCAGCGGTTCACCCTGCTCACCGCGTGTCAGCACCGAGGCCAGGTCAAAGCGGAAGCCATCGACGTGCATTTCCTGCACCCAGTAGCGCAAACTGTCGCGGATGAGCCGCCGCGTAACGGCGTGACCGGCGTTAAAGGTATTGCCACAACCCGTAAAATCGGCATATTTCGAGGAGTCGGCGCTATCCAACATGTAGTAGGCGTCATTTGCCAGTCCGCGAAAACTGAGGGTGGCTGGTTTATCAAACGCTTCGGCGGTGTGGTTGTAGACCACATCCAAAATCACCTCAATACCCGCCCGATGCAGCGCTTTGACCATATCGCGGAACTCGTCCAGCACGGCCAACGGTTCTGAAACGGAACTATAACCGGTGTACGGCGCAAAGAAGGCGATGGGTTGGTAGCCCCAATAATTAACAAAGCCATTCGGGGCGGTGGTGGGATCAAAATGGTAGACGGGTAATAGCTCAACGGCCGTTATGCCCAAATCCTGCAAGTAGGGAATCTTCTCAATCAAGCCAGCATACGTGCCCCGCTTCTCGTCCGCCACCCCTGAATTGGGATGCTGCGTAAAGCCGCGCACATGCATTTCATAAATGATGGTGTGGGAAAAAGGGCGGCTCAAGGGACGGTCGCCTTCCCAATCGTAGGCGCTTACATCAGCAACGACACTTTTCATGGAAACGGCCGTGTTGTCCCCCGGTTGACTGGCGGCGGCGCGGCTGTAGGTAGTGGGCATGGCAACGGCACGGCCGTAAGGGTCTAGCAGCACCTTTTCCGCGTCATAATACAAGCCCTGCTCTGGCAGGTTTGGCCCATGCGCTCGGTAGCCATAAATCTGCCCCGCCTGCAACCCAGGCACAAAGCTGTGCCAATAATGGGAGCCGGGATACGGCCGTGCCAGCGAGACCACCTGGGTAGGGGCGGCATCATCGACAGTAGCAAACAACAGCAGATCAACGGCCGTTGCCTTGTTGGCATACACGCTGAAATTAACCCCACCCACTTGCGGCGTCGCCCCCAAAGGAAAAGCACTGCTGAAATTGCTCATGTGAAACCTCTTTATAGAGCGTAGTGCGTAGAACGTAGAAAACTACGCACTACGCACTACGCACTACGCATTACGTTTACAGTCCTGGACTGCTCTGCATAATGCCGCCGTCCGCAAAAATGGTGGTGGCGGTGATGTAGGCCGCGCCATCGCTGGCGAGGAAGGCGACCACAGAAGCGATCTCTTCCGATTTTGCCATACGACCCAACGGAATGGCATCATTCAGCTTCTTCAACAAGGCGGGGTCGGCCATGGTGGAGGTGTTGATGGGGGTAGCGACAGCACCAGGGCCAACGCCAACCACTAGGATGTTGTGCGGTGCCAGTTCCAAACCAGCCGTGCGCGTCAGCATTCTCATGCCGCCTTTGGAGAGGCAGTAGGCGGTATTGCCCGGCATCGGCCAATCTTCGTGGACGGAGGTGATGTTGATGATACGGCCGCCATCACCCTGCTTGATCATCTGTTTGGCGGCGATTTGTGTGCCAAAAAAGGCGCTCTTGAGGTTGATGTTCAACACTTTTTCGTATTGTTCTTCGGTGGTTTCCAGCACGGAGGTGCGTGTTTCAACACCGGCGTTGTTGACCATGATATCGACGCGGCCAAATGCTTTCACCGCTTCGTCAATCAGCATTTGCAAGTCTTCTACCTTGCTCACATCTGCTTTCACGCCAATGGTTTGATCGCCCAGCGCCAGAATTTGTTTTTCCA
>JACSSI010000335.1 GCA_014879345.1 Anaerolineae bacterium
GGTGGAAGGCGCTCGCTTTGCGCGGCGCAATTTTGGCTGGACGGGCATTGCCAAGAAGACACTGCACATTTTTGACACGGTGAGCCAGATTCGCATTGGGGAGACGGTTTAGTAAGGAAAAGGGAAACGGCCGTTTTGCGAGGAACGGCCGTTTCCATCTATAACGATCTAACTCCGCAAGAAAATGATGGCTGTTACTCATATGTTCTTGCATGATTGCCACCATTCATAAAAGGGATGATGCCTCCCTAACAAAAAATTTGCTCTTGATTCAATATCAATAAGTGCCTGACACAATACCTGAGATTCCGGTTGTCCATGCTTATGCCAGTGATTCATAATTTCGGGCGTCGAAATGATTGGCAAATGTTCATATTGTGAATTAAAGATACGTATTGCTAAACGATCATCAGTAGCCACAGCCCAATTACGTTCACAAGCAATCGCCATTGTTGCAGCCTCTCCATCATCCAGCCTATGCTCAGAAAATGATAAAAACGAGGCTTTTTCTGCATGAGTTTCCAGATCAGCCACTGATAATAGATTTTTCTCAATTAACGGTTGTAATTGTATTGCTTCTTTTGCATTTGGCGTGCTTTGCTTGGATTCTTTATAAATAGCCAATGCTTCATATTTCATCACATAAACAGCGACAGCCAATGATTCAGTTATTGAAGAGAGAACTTCATCAATTCGCCCTGACGCATACAAATTCATAACTACACAGGCATCTAATATTATACAATCATGTTGAGGTGTAATCTTTGCATTCACAAAATCCCCCTATACTTGAACTGATTCCTCAACACTAAAATCAATCAATTCTTCCTGAGTAACATCACTCGTATGTTCAGACAAAATTCGCGTGATTTGCCTTGCTTCTAAACGATCTACTCTTAGGAATTTTGCCAACATTCCTTCACTGATTTCTTCCTGTTCAAATGCTTCAACGGCTAGGTATTGGTAGCGCAAAGGTAATAATTGACCTTGCTCTGGAATTGGAGAAAGACCAAGTTGTTGTTGCGCTTCACGAACTTTAATTCCACGCTCGCGTAACCTTTCCCACGTTCCACTTGGCGCAACACCTAAATCTTCTAACCTTCTCACAAGTGCAGATAACGAAACACCATAATAGTTTGCTAATACACATAGATCGCCAATTGTAGGCTTGCTTTTCGATTGAAGTAAATTGTTATAATGTCTCGTAATTCCATTCGTAGGCATCAAAAAATATTTTGCAAAGAAATCCGCGAACTGTTCTCGCTGATAAGTATTTTCATAATATATCGCTGATTGGTAACGATGAACTAAAAAATGGGCATATCCATGAGCCAATGACCAGCGTCTTCTTTCCGCAGGATGATTTTGGTTAACCGCTAAACAGCCACCTAATTCATCATCATAATAATACATTTCTGAAAACTTTGAGTCTTCAAATTTCATATAGAAAACACGCAAACCTACATCCTGCTCCAAAACAGTCCGAAAAATTGGTAATGGGCCATCACCTAATCCCAACCTATTCCGTTCTTGTATAGCTATGCTTTCAGCGGCTTGATTAGCCCCCAATCCCTCTATTCGATATTCATATGGATAATTACGATTTATTGGAGCATCCATAATTATTTCTAATTCAAGATAATCGCGACATAGTTCTTGAAACTCATCTTGAGAAGATGATATTTTTACATTTTCTACTTTCTTAGAAGTTGCAGGACCGCGAAATTGCACAAGGAAATCTCTAGCCACAGGACGAGGGCGCATAAAATCACTGATTGAACGGCCATACGCTTCCACAAGATTCATTAACTCATCGATCTTGATACGCCGCTTTCCTTGTTCAATAGCAGTCATCGTCGTTCGAGAAACATCAATTATCTTGGCGGCATCTTCTTGTCGTAAGCCGCGTTGTTCACGAGCAAGTTTCAGGTTTTGCCCTAACTCACGTGGGTTTAATTTATCAAGTGCATCTGCTGCCATTTCCCATCCTCCAAAAAATAACTATCTTTAATATTTAGCGTCATCTCACTAAATAAAATCTCCGCAACATTTTGCCACTCTTGCACATATTTTTTATATAACTGAATTAGCCTTTCTTTTAAGACCCCTTCATCATGAACAGCATTGTCAGCGACATCGCTGACAATGTCAGGAATATCATTTATGTAAGCCATACAAAGATTGTCATAAGGGTCAGATGAGTCTAATGCCTTCTCTAAAACAACAATCTGTTGATTCATCAAATTCCAATAAGCTAGATGTTTTGATTCTGCTCTTTTGCCATGCGGAATAACATATTTAGTTTGGTCTTTTATACCAGCGGAAGCCAAAGCCTGTCGGCGTAAAATACAAGATGAACAATACCCACATTGAATATATTTTTCTCTATGTAGTCGATCACAAGAAATGGTTTCAAAAGTTGGATAAGAATAACCTTCAAGAGATCTACACATTTCCGCTTTCGTAGAAAAAAGAAAAGGATTGCATATTACAAATTCTTCTTCAATTACATTGGAAATGAATTTTTCCATCTTAATCAGGGAAATTGGATGAACTGCTTTTGAATGATCTCTCCCGACCCCACCCGGTAATGGAAGATTTATCGCGCCAATGCCTGTTTCATGTACATTTAATTGTTTGTATCCAGCACTCAAGGCAGAAAGTGCGCCAATAAGTAAAAAAACTATACCTCTTGCCCGGTGACTTTGGTTATGGGGGTAGCGATCCCCATAATTTGCCTCTATCGGAATATGTAAAAAGCGCAAACGACCAGACGCATGAGGGAAGCTAGATAAAGCATGAAATACTTGCTGTTGCGTTTTCCGCATGATACTGTTACTGCCAGTGCCAATTAATACAAAGTTTTTCTTTTTATCATCTACCAATCTAGTTTGCAAACCAGCTAACGAGTCTAGTCCACCACTCCATAAAGCAAATTCAACAATCTCTGGAAAATCATAGAAATCAAAGTTCTTAGAAGAACTGCATTCAGATTCTCTTGGTAAGGATTTTCGGGATTGGAAATGGAAAGACCAATAATCTTCAGTGTACCAATATAGTAAATCTTGGAGCATCTTGCTATTCAGTTCAAAAATTTCAGGGTGTCGTAAAGGAAGGGATACATGAACATGAATGCTTCTAAGTTTCTTCGGCAAAGAAAGTTTATCCACAAAATTAATAGCAATAGCCAGATCCAACAAATCGGCTTGTAGCGAAGATAAATTATTACCCTTCAATAAACGAATCGAAGAATCCCCAACAGATACATCAAAAGATATAGGGTCAGATTCTGATTTTTTTGCTAGATTGACCTTGCTATATCCATCATTGATGTCATCAAATGCAAACTCATAGTCAATGATATTCATTATTGCACTCTATTACCAAGCTTCATCATCAATCGTAGGCGGCGGTTCTTTTAATTTATGGGGTCTGCTCAATTTGCTCACATCTTTATATTTCACAAGTTGGTATACATATTCATCTAGCCCGAGATTTACGTGCGGGCGAATATCCTCTATCATATTCTGAATGTCGATGGGATTAGCATCTTTATAATGTGCTGGCGTTTCATAGACCCTTCCTTCAAATTCTTTTTCGTATATGCCATTCAGATAATTTCTGTAAAGCATCGTCTCCATATTTAAAGGGATTTTGCCATTTTTGATTTCAAACAAAACCTTCTTTGCTGCCAAAACCATGATATCTCTACCCTTCGGGTTACAATTCCATATCGGATTTTTGCTTAATTCAGTAATTTGAAAACTAAAATCCTTAAATGAAAGATGCTGTCCGGCTTGAATAAGGGAACTTGCATTTGCCAAAATAGGGAGCATCTCTTGCCCCATTGAAATAGGCTTATTGCCAAATTCTTGTATTTGGCCCTTCAGTGGATGCAACATTCTGTAGCCCAGATCATCCCAATGTCCCTCACAAATTTGTGCATAAACATTAGAGAATCGCCGATTCAGTCTTGGGTGGATAATATCTCCGTCAGGCATAATAAAAGTCTCTTTTGAACATTTGTGCTGATAAGATAGAGAAAGTATAACACATCCATTCTGACATTGTCAATTATATAACACACAAATGCTTTGCACATGTCAGAATCGATTTTCTCAGGAACGGCCGTTTCTCTTCCGCCTCCTTACCCCAACATAATCACCTCCCTGCATCTACAAAATTCATCGAGTTTCCCCCAACATCTTGACAACTCATTTTCCATTTGCTATATTACTAACACGATTTAGTAACACGATTTAGTAAACCGAGTTAGGCGAAAGGAAAAGAGTCCTCTACAATTTGCTCATGAGCAAAAAAACGAAACGACCCTCCATGAAAGATGTAGCTGAACTAGCTGGTGTCTCCCGCACCACCGTCTCCTTTGTCATCAACGACCGCCCCGACGCCAATATTCCGCAAGAAACTATAGATAAGGTGTTAACGGCCGTTGACCAACTCGGATACCGCCCCAATGCCCTGGCTCAGGGATTGCGGGCGCAGAAAACCCACACCATTGGCTTCATTTCTGATGAAATCGCCACCACGCCTTATGCCGGACATATGATTCAGGGCGCTCAGGATTTGGCCTGGAAACACAATAACATCATCTTGCTGGTTAACACCGGCAATAATCAGGATATGAAAAAGACAGCAGCGGATGTGATGTTACAGCGGCAAGTGGATGGCATCATTTATGCCACCATGTACCATCGAGAAGTACACCCACCCGAATCCTTGAAACAAGTACCCACCGTTTTGTTAGACTGCTTTGACGCCAATCAAGCATTCCCTTCCGTTGTCCCAGACGAAGTGCTAGGTGGTCAACAGGCAACGGAATATTTGTTACAAAAAGGGCATCGTCGTATTGGCTTTCTGTGTGATGTCTTGCCGGTATCGGCCAAGTTGGGTCGTTTGCAAGGGTATCAGCAGGCGCTTCAGAAACAAGGTGTTGTCTATGATCCCGATATCGTCTTAGAGGGTGGCAGCCTCGCCAGTGATGGCTATAACCTGACGATGGCAATCATGCAGCAGCCCAATCCGCCCACCGCTTTGTTTTGTTACAACGACCGCATGGCAATGGGCGCCTATGATGCCTTACGCAAATTAAATTTATCCATTCCCAACGACGTGGCTGTGGTTGGTTTTGACAATCAAGAGCTTATCGCCGGTCACTTATACCCCACATTGACAACAATGCAGTTACCCCATTATGAAATGGGGAAGTGGGCCGCACAGCATCTTTTACACCTGATAAAACATCCAGAAGCACGGCAAGAAACGGCCGTTCAGCATATCATGCCCTGCCCCCTCATCGAAAGGGAATCAGCATAGTCACATGATTCTTGAGTGAAAGGAGACGCCTATTTGATTTGTTCACACCGTTTATAGAGCCATACACACCACACCACACCCAAAATTTTTAATTTACCCAAATACAAACAATCGAAGGAGAAAGAATATGAAAACCCAGCAAAAATGGTGGTTTAGTTTAGCTTGCCTGTTAGTCGTGGCCTTATTATTAGCAGCTTGTGGGGGCGGTGACACAGAAGCGCCAGCCGCAGAACCCACAGCCGAATCAGCCGCAGAGCCAGTCGTGGTAGATGAGGTGGAAGAAGCCGCAATCGAAGAATCAGCCGCAGAACCGGCCGCCGAAGAATCGGCTCCCTCTGGTGACAAAATCGCAGTCGATATGTGGACACATTCCGCCGGTAATCCTAATGAACTGGCAGCCATTGAAGAATGGATTTCCAGCTACAACAGCTCTCAAGATACCTACCAGGTAGGACTCGAATCCTTCCCGCAGGCTTCTTATAACGACTCAGTTGCCGCCGCCTCCATTGCCAACAGCCTCCCCTGCATCATCGATCTCGACGCCCCCACCGTACCCAACTTCGCCTGGTCTGGTTACATTCAACCGCTCGGCCTCACAGAAGCTGACGTGGCTGAAATGGGTGTTTTGACCAACGATGTCGGCCGTTACAACGGCGAAATCTATTCGCTCGGTCAATTTGACGTAGCCCTGCT
>JACSSI010000336.1 GCA_014879345.1 Anaerolineae bacterium
GTAAAGATCCAATTCGTCTATCTCGGCGCGGGAGAGGTCAAGCAAATCATTGACAACCCGCAGTTGGTGTTCGGCGCTGCTGTGAATATGTTCAAGATCGTTCAATAGCGCTTGAGGCGGGGTAATGCCATACGGATTGAGCGCTCCCAGTGCGTCGCGGGAATAACCCAAAATGATATTCAACGGGGTGCGCAGTTCATGACTGACGTTGGCAAGCAGACGTGTCTTGATCCGATCTGCTTTTTCTGCCGCCTGCCGGGCTTGTTGTGCTTCTTTAAGCAACAAGGCGCCTTTGAGCGCACTGCTAGTCTGGGCACGCAGGAGTTCATAGATCGCTCCATCATCCGGCCCCGCCTCAAAGACGGCAAAGCCTATCTGTTCATTTTGGAAATAGAGCGCCTGAACCATCAGATTGTATGGCTCTTGTTGAGGCAAGATTTCGGGCGGTACTAGTTGCCGAGAAAGGAAACGCCGCCCACCGGCTTCTAGCTCAACCCGTTGCGAACCTGCTTGCGCTCTCTTGTCGTAGGCCAGTACCAACCGCGACCACTCGGGAACTGGCTGGGGGTAGTGATAGGGTTGTGGATTCTCGTATAAAGATAGATACCCCCGCGAAATGCCCAAACGAGGCAACTCCCGAGCTAAAATATCCGCCAAGTCGTTTACGTCAAAATTGGTGGCCACGGCCGTGCCGATCTCGCTCAGAATGCGCCTTCGTCGTTCAGTCTGCATGTGTCGATACGCCTGCACCCGGCGCTCAACCTCGCCAATCATCACCTGAGCTTGCAGCCACAAATCCTCGGCTCGATCTCGAGACGACTTCTCGGCATCGTCAATACTCAGATATGGCAGGAGTTGTCGGCGCAGGGCAGACAGCACTTGCAGCCACACTCCTAAGTCGCCGTCAGCCGCCATTACCTGGCGCAGGATTTCATCCAGCGTTGACAGAAAGTGGGAAGGCCCTTCCTCGGTTTCGGTGGTTGTAAGCGTCGTGACAAAACTATCCAATAGTCGTTCAGCCCACTCGGGAGTTAAGCCAGCTACAGAATTCTCCGCTGCCCGAACCATCTCGGCCACGATTCTTTCCCGCTGCCCTTCGAGGCTGACTTCCAATGGCTCCGTTGTTCTTGCACTGGCTACCGGCCCAGAGACCACTTGAATTACTTTGGGATCCAGACAACCACATGATTGGCGCACGATCAACCGGTCGGAAGGCACGTTTACTACCTGATCGAGACCTTTTTGGCCGTCTAGTTTAGCTAACAGGGTCTCAGCCGCCCGCCGACCCATCTCATATATCGGGATCGGCACGGTGGTCAGCGGCGGGGTCAGGCAATGGCTCCCTTCCTCATCGTCAAAGCTAACCAAAGCGATATCGTCAGGTACGCGGATGCCCCGCAGTTGCAATTCCGGCAACAAATTGTGGGCAAAGCGGTCATCATTGGTCACTAAAGCATCAAACTCTGCTTTTTGTTCGTCGAGCAGTCGGCGTAATGCCACCTGGCCCCAATTGGGCTGCTCCACTTCCGCTGCGTCGTCAGGTACCGCAACTCGCAACGGGTCAAGCGGCAGGTCATACTCGGCCAGCACATCTGCATAGGCCTGATACCGTTCATCATGAGGCCGATAGTTGGGTAGTCCTTTAATGAAAGCAATGCGGCGCCGGCCGTGAACCTCAATGAGGTGTACAATCGCTTTGCGCATACCTTCGTAACCACTACTCTGAACGTAGGGGATGCCTTCCATTGACTGCCGGCCTAAGCTGACGATTGGCAGGGGGCGATAGCGCTCATAAAATTGCCGGGTCTCGTCAGGGTCAAGCAAATTGCACATAAGGTTCTGAATAACTAGTCCATCCAACTGCTCGGCGTTTATCAGGTCGTAGAGGATGTTGGCCTGGGCATTAAAACCTTTGGTATCGCGCACGTACTGCCCTACAAAACTGATGGCATTGATATTGTGTTCTCTGGCCACGTCGGCGACGCCGCGCCACGCGAGGTGAAAGAATTGAAGGCCAGACGCGTTTAGGAAGCCGATTGTAGGGCAACCATTGGGCGATCTGGGGCGCTTCTTGTTATCAGGTTTTGGGTGATTGACCATTTTCACAACTCCAGATAACACTTTGTTGCAACTGTGAAATTCTTCGATCTCTGTATGGCTTACCTAGCTTACGTCTGGATCATTTACCATCCGATCTCAACTATCCTGGATCGCAGCCCAGTCCGCAAATCACTCACTCTTGGATTTCTTGAGTAACATCAGCGCGAAATCCAAACTGTCATCTCTCCCTCGGTGCGATTACCCCAAGCATAATAGGGTACCAGACGGATATCGATCTTCTCCGGTTCAGGAGTCTGAAGGCTGCGGTAAAGCTGGCGCGACCACTCACGCTGCGGAATCCGCTTTGCTTGCCCCTCAAGAACTGCGACACGTTCCCCCAAAAGTTGTGAATCAATCCGAGGGTGCAACTCGATGTCGGCCGGAATGCGAATGTCCAGAACCCCAACTCCTTCGGGCAGGTCGGCCGATTCAAGGCAGTAGACCACCGGCCCTCGCTGAATGGCGACTTGATTCAGTGTTTCCTCGACAAGAGGGTTTGCTTCCAGGAGTCGCGCCGCCATCGGGAACTCAATTTCGATAGTATCACCGGCCGACCACACTCGGTTTATCTCGCAATATTGACCTGGGATTGTTTCGGAAACGGCCGTTTTCCCATTCACCATCACCGCAGCCCCATCAGTCCACCCAGGGATGCGTACCATCAGCGCAAAGGTGGGCGACTCGGTAGCGCGAATGATAATTTTTACGTGGCCTGCCCACGGGTAGTCGGTTTCCTGTTCGAGGACGATCTTTGCCCCGTTGGGAAGCTTCGTATCGAGCACACTGGCGCCGTAAAGATTTACCCACACAGCTCCATCTGAACCACTCTTGCCGTTGGAAACAGAGTACGCATAGCTGTTGACCTCGGCGATCATGCGCACAGCATTGGGTGGACAGCAGAAGCAGTCGATGTACGGCTCGCGGGTGCGCGACCAACGCAGGTCGGGCTGATCCTTGAGGACGCGCATGGGATTGGTGTAGAAGAACTTTTTACCATCGAGGCTGATGCCGCTGAGGAGACTGTTGTATAGGACGAGTTCCAGAATATCGGCGAATCGCCCTTCGCCTGTTAACTGGAGCATACGCCAATTCCAGAGGGCGTTGCCGATATTGGCGCAGGTTTCATTGTGTGAGGTCACGTTGGGCAGTTCATAAGAACGGCCGTAGGCTTGATGCGTGCGCGTGATCGCTGCCTGATCCTCTGAACCGTAGGGTGAAGCGCCATCGAACAAAGCGCCACAGGCTCCCGTGATATACATTTTCTGGCTGGTCACGCTGTCCCATAGAGCGAAAAGCGTCTCTAGCAAGCTCTTGTCACCTGTCTCGGCGACGACATCTGCCACGCCCGCGTAAAGGTAGTTGGCGCGCACAGCATGTCCTACCGCCTCGGTCTGCTCGCGCAGCGGAACCCGATCCTGGTTATCGTCGCCACCCTCTTTGAAGAGGTCTCGGATTTCAATCAAGCTCTGTGCCAGTTCCAGATAACGTTCGTCGGCCGTCGTCCGGTACATCTCGACCACCCCCATATAATGGGAAGGGCAGATGGCGTTGCGTGCCAGTTCTGCGGTCGCCGTCTTGAAATAGCCATAGAGATAATCTGTGGCCTTGCGGGCAATGTCGAGCAGATTCGTCTTGCCGGTGGCTCGGAAATGCACACAGGCGGTTGTCATCAAATGTCCCAGATTGTAAGTCTCAAAATCCACACGCTCGGTAAATTCGCGGGCTTGCTCAATGCCCTGGCGCTGTTCGATGATCACCGGTGTGTGCAGATAGCCATCTTCGCGCTGCGCTGCGCCGATGACTTCGATGATCTCGTCCATCAAGTTGTCGAGCGCTTCATCTTTGGTCATGCCATAGACGTAGGCGGCCGCCTCAAACCATTTATAGAAGTCCCCATCGTTCCACTTGGGGCCACGGTGGTGCCCTTCAACCCGTCCGGTGGCGATTAGGAAGTTTTGATAAGCGAAGCTGATCTCGGTGCTGCTCAGTAATTGCCACATATTGGGAACCATGACCTTGGCGCACTGGTCGAACTTGTCTGCCCAAAATCCCTGAGTCCACACCACATCACTCATGTCTACAGTGTGAAGTTTGACATGGGGGCTGGCAGTTGTGTTCATCAGCCCCCGCCCTGGTTGGATATTTTTTGTCGTCATAAGCGTTCCGCCAGATGTTGTACGGCTAGTTCTGGGCTGGTTAGAATCGGCACCTTTTTATCTTCATCGGAGAGCTGATCTACTACACGAGCCATGGATGCCTGTGCCAGTAAAATCACATCCACCTGTTGCGACAACGCTTTGAGGGCGGCAGCGACCGATTCGTCGTGTAATTCAGGGTTTCCGCTCATGAGCGCAGCAAACGCCCCCTCACATAATCTGGATGTCAATTCAATTTCTTTGCCGGCAATGATTGCCCTTCTGCGCACCAAATCAGTTGTGGGTTCGAGCGTTGTTGATAAGGTGGCCACAACGCCGATTTTGCGGCCCATCTGCACCGCTTTATCTGCCATCGGTTGGTCAACTCGAAGCACCGGCACATCAACCAGCGTTGCGGCCGTTTCCACGGCCGGGCCAATCGAAGAACAGGTTACCAAAATATAATCCGCGCCTGCTTCTTCCGCTGAAGCCACATAATTGACAACCCTACGGGATGTGTCTGATGTTAATTTACCCCGTTCGATGGTGTTTTTAATCAGGCTGTCATCAACAATGTTGAAAACCTGAATGTCCTTGCCAGCAAAATATGTATCGGTCAATGCCTGAAATACCGGCACTAATGTTGCCGATGTGTGTATCAATCCCAATTTTTTTGTCATATTATTTTTCCTTTCTGTAAAGCGCCAAAATAAGACGCATCACCTACTTGACCACCTTTTAGATTCAGTTCAATGCCATCGACTGGCGACCCTGAGGCAAAAGCCCGACACAATGGGGCGCCTGAGTAGAGAGGCGCAATCATCTCAACGGCCTCAACGCCTAGTTCTCTAGCCACGAAGCTTGAGGTATCGCCTCCGGCAATAACCAGTCGTTTAACCGGACACTGCGCCAAAGCCCTGCGAGCCGATTGACCCAGTACCTTGCCCAAAATTTTGGCGGTTTGGGTTCTCATCGTTTGTCCGTCCCAGCCTTTTTTAGCGAGAATGGATTTTATTGTTTGAATGCGCGGATCTTCGGGGCCTTTGGCCGTATGGAGAATAACGCTTTTACCTGTTTGCAAACCTGAACTGATTTTCTTTTGGTAGTCTGAAATAAAAATTTCCGGCTCTTCGTTTTCCATCAGTTGGGCATCGACTGCTATCTCCTCAAAACCATTTTTGACGGCCCATTCAATTTGGGCGGCTGTTATGGGAGAAACACTCCCTGAAAGCACCAGCATGGGTCTACACTCGGACAGTTGGTGCCATTGGGTTCTGGGGCTGTAAATTTTCTGCTTTGTCCAAAAATCACCCAATGCTTTTTCAATGCCAGATGAGCCAACCGAAAAAAGAGGGGATCTTTCGCCCGCTTTTTGGTCGAGAACCTCACCAATTGTGATCATCTGATCTTCATACATAGCGTCAAAAAAGATGATTTTATTTCCGGCCGCAATTTCACTATTGAGGCTTGCTATGATTTCGCTGGTGGGTTTGACGATATCTGCCAGGTCGATCAATCCCATCGGTTGGCTGGTCTGTTTGGACAGGTGCAGGCGTAAATCGCTTTCTAAAGCAGGCGTTGTGGGGTGTGTAGACATCGACGGGTGCCGGTCGAGCCTGTAAATGGCTCCCTGACTGCCGATTCCCATCCGGGCATAGAGGTTGCCAAAGGCAGAATAGCGTCCGAGGTGGGGTGCTGCTACCAAAATAGGGGTGAATTCGTTTTGAAAAATAGAGGTGGCGGTGATAACGGCCGTTCCAATATTCCCAATCTCCGGTGAAGAATCAAA
>JACSSI010000337.1 GCA_014879345.1 Anaerolineae bacterium
TCAGGAGGCAGCGTCAGGGTGATGCTGTCGCTGATTACCTCGCCTTCACGCCAGCCGCCGGTGGGGCGCAGTGTGTTGCCCGGCACGCGATCTGTCTGCGCCACGATGTTGCCGTCAGCATCTACGAGATGGACAAACAGGAAGTAGTTGTCATCTGGCACGGTTTGGGTTTGCCAAACCAGATCAAATGCTACCTGACCGGCGTCGGCCTGGTTTTCACGGTAGCCATGGAGACGAATGGGGCCAAAAACAGCTTCGCTGTGTGTGACATCATCGGGTGGCTCTGTGAGCAAAGGCCAGGGTACGACGGTGACTTCGCCCAGGGTAATGGTTTCACTGTGCCACGGTTGCCAGAACGGCCGTCCTGAAACCACTTCGCCGTCATCAATCAACTGCCAGCGCAGTTGATACGTGCCTGGCCTGGTCTCCGGGCGGAAGTAAAGGCCGGTGCGCTCCATGATGGGGGTGTCGGCAGGCCAAGCTGTCAGCCAATCTGCCCCTGGCGAATCAGTTTGCGTGCGCAGCACCGTCCCATCCGGTTCCACGACTGCCAGTTCATACTGGATGTTGTCAAATTGCCCCGCTTCATTTGCTTGCCAGTAAAGGGTGAGCGGCAGGTTGTGGCCGGGCGGCACTTCGGTATCTCCTAACTGCCAGTCGAGCAATTCCATGCCATTGCTGAACAAAATGTGATGGTTTTCAGGCCAGGTGTCAGCCCCAAAGCTGTTTTGCAAGGAAATGCTAAGTTCGGAAAGCAGGCGGGCATCGCCAAGTGTTGTTGTGCGGTCTTGCGCCAGCGGCTGCCCCCACAATGTGTAGTCTCCAGGCGGTAAACCAGTGGGCAATGTAAATTTATAGGCAAGTTGATTCAAGCTGTTTGCTGTCCACTGACTGTTTGTGTCGGCCACAAGCGGCTGAATTTTTGCGTCCCATTCTTGTCCATTTTGGTCTTGTAAGCTGAAGCGCAGATATGCGTCGGGGCGAGCGGGGGTTTCACCCCAAATTAAGCTGAACCAGAGTGTGGGGCGTGTAATTGGGGAAGTGTCTTCTATTTGAATGCTGTGCAGTGTGGGCAGATTGGGCCATTGGCTGTCGAGGCGGGTTCCATTTTCTGGCACAGTGGTGATGGCGACGGGATTGGTAACAAACGTGAGGCTCTCTACGATGGTGGTGCGGGCGTGGGCGCGGTTGTGAGCGACGTTGACCAGATTTTCTTCGAGCCACTGCCGTGTCAAACTCTCCTCATCACGTTTGTCGGCAGGTGGATCGGTGACGAACCAGATGCGTTCGTAGGTTTCTGCCAGATGGGTCAAATCTGGGACGGCCGTTTTGCTGGCGAGGGTTGGATAGCGGGGAACGGCCGTTACCGCTACGTCATCTCTCGTTTGGTAATGTTCATGCAAGGGGAGGTGGATGGCATTGTTGTAGACGATGACATCGTTGCTTCCTGCATTAGCCTCCATTTGCGCGATGAGGTCGCGGAAATCATCTTTGGCGTAAATATCTGGGTTGGTATACAGATTGTTGAGCGAGACAAGCGGCCCAATTAACATGACAAATAGGCTAACAACACCAACGGTTGCCCATCCCCATCGAATTTTCTCGGTTTGGCGAGCCTGCTCCCACGCAAAAACTACCCCCCAGCCCGTTAACAAAATAAAAGCGGGACTGCCCGCCATGATATGCCGCACGCCCTGGTACATCGGCTTGAACAGCAAGGATCCGGCAAACAGGCCAAACACAACAGCTAATAAATAAGAGAGCAAAAACAAGCGGCATTTCCAGGCTTTTGCGGCATAGAGACCGAGTAAAAGTAATGTTCCGGCAACGATATTGATCAGCTTGATGGCTGGCTGGCTAAAATCAACGGTAAGCCCCAAATTGAAAAAGCGCACCACATCTTGCAGCATGGTCGATAGCGATACGTAGAAAAAATTAGCCTCTTTTCCCCCCAGTAATCGCGGGATGGTGTAAGGCACAAGCGGAATCGCGGCCAATATCCCCACGATAGCCGCCCCAATGATGAGTTTTTTCTGTCCATGCTGCCACAATAACCACACCCAAAAGAGCGCTTGAACGGCAATAAGGAAAACGGCCGTGTAGTGGGTATAAAACGCCAATCCCGCCAGAATCAGATACAGAATGAGCGCACGCACCAGTGGCGCACCGGTCAGCGCTCGCCAGAGCACATAACTCGCCAGCGCCAGCAGCAGGACAAACAGAGTATACATACGAGCTTCGTTGGCATACCAGATTTGCAGGGGATTAACGGCCGTTAACACCGCAGCCAGCAACCCTAACCCCATCCCACGCAGCCGTCGTCCAAACTGATACATCACCGGTACCAACAGCACCCCGGCTAATACAGACGGAAATCGATAAGCAAAATCAGTTTCACCAAATAATTGGTGACTGAAATGAACAATCATATAAAAGAAAGAGGGGTGCGTATCCTTCGTAAGAAAACCCTGAATAATGATGTCATTACGCAAAATTTGTGAAAGAGAATAGCCAGCCCTAAGAGGCGTAAGCCCCTCATCTGTCCAGAAGCCAAAAGCCTCAATATTCATTAATCTCAGCATAAATGCCACCCAAATAACAAAAATAAGAGGGGCATAAATACGCCATATGTTGTCAGTAGATTGCTTTGCTTTAACCATACATTTTAACTCGAATGAATTAAGCACAAGTATAGCCGACCTGTCTTGGCTTGCACTGCCCAAGTAAGAAATCGTAGTTAAAAGAACAGAAAATCATACCAAATCCACCAAATATCTTCGTTAACCGTTTGTGAATTGTTGGACAAAAGGATACCCCTAGTGTATTATCTTTTACCCTGCCAGGAGTACATATTGGCAGTGGATTCCCACTTTTAAGTAGTTATATCGCGTATGCCCCGTAAACGCGGGTAAAACATTTCATACATATGTTCACGCTTGGGAATAGTAATAATTCATTTAGCAGAGGTAGATGATAGTAGGCAAACGCCTATATTTATCTAATAAAAAATTCGTGTGTTTCAAGGAGGTTGGTGAATGACAACCCTTGCCCCAGACTTCAAAAACATAGCAGATTCGCTTCTGGAGCAAATCCAAGATTTTTCTCCCAAAGTAGAAGCGCGTAGCGTTGGTAACGTCATCTCCGTTGGAGATGGTGTGGCCTTCGTAAATGGCTTGGCAGATGTAAAAGCCAGTGAACTCGTCGAGTTCAGCAATGGCGTTGCCGGCTTAGTGCTCAACCTGGAACCCGACAGTGTTGGTGTCGTCATCATGGGTGATTACGCCACTATCGAAGTCGGTGATCAAGTACGCTCTACAGGGCGTATCGCTTCCGTTCCCGTTGGGGAAGCCTTGATCGGCCGGGTGGTAGATGGTCTTGGTAAGCCAATTGATGGTAAAGGTCCGGTTGCGACCAATCGTGTTAGCCCCGTAGAACGTGTTGCCGCCGGTGTCATTGAGCGTAAAGGTGTAGACACACCAGTGCAAACCGGCATTATGGCTATCGACTCCATGTTCCCCATTGGTCGTGGACAACGTGAATTAGTCATCGGCGACCGTCAGACTGGTAAAACTGCCATCTGTTTAGATACTATTCTCGCCCAAAAAGGGCTAGACATGGTTTGTATCTATGTTGCCATCGGTCAACGCATCGGTCAGGTTGCCCAAGTCGTAGACACCCTGGAAAAACATGGTGCCATGGACTACACCATCGTCGTCGTTGCTGGTGCATCAGACCCCGCACCCATGCAATACTTTGCTCCTTATGCGGGTTGTACCATGGGTGAATACTTCATGGACAATGGCAAAGATGCGCTCGTTATTTACGACGATCTTTCCAAACATGCCTGGGCCTATCGCCAGATGTCCTTAATTCTGCGCCGTCCGCCAGGACGAGAAGCCTATCCAGGTGACATCTTCTCCCTCCATAGTCGCCTTCTCGAACGTTCCGTTCGTCTGCGTAACGAATGGGTCATCGTAGAAAAAGGCACCGAAGTCACCGCCGACACCGTGGGAGTTGATGGCAAGCGCTATTTCGGTAACTTGGAAGAAGAAAATATTGAAGCAGGCTTAAAAGCCCTCGGTGATGAGGATAAATACGAAGTCAAGAAAATTCCAGGAACAGGTGGTTCTTTGACTGCACTGCCCATTATCGAAACCTTGCTTGGTGATGTGTCGGCCTATATTCCCACCAACGTTATCTCTATTACAGATGGTCAAATCTTTTTGGAAACGGATTTGTTTAATGCAGGCCAGCGTCCGGCTATCAATACCGGTCTTTCAGTCTCCCGTGTTGGTAGCGCCGCTCAGGTGAAAGCAATGAGTAAAGTTGCTGGCAGCATGAAGGCTGACTTGTCTCAGTACCGCGAATTAGCCGCATTTGCTCAATTCGGCTCTGACTTGGATGCTTCTACACAACGCCAATTGAGTCGTGGCGAGCGTTTGATGGAACTGCTCAAGCAACCACAATATCAGCCCATGCAAGTCCATCAGCAAGTGATTGCGATTTATGCAGGCAGTCGTGGTTACATGGATAATGTTGACGTAAAAAATGTTGCCAAATACACCCAAGATCTCATTCGCTATGTGGAAACAGCCCATGCTGATGCGATCAAGCCCATCATAGAGACAGGTGCATGGAATGGCGATATCGAAAATGCGTTGAAAGCGGCCATTGTAGATTTTCAGGCCAGCTATTTACCAGCGTAATTGTGTCACTAGCGCATAAGCACAGGAGACACAGATGGCTACCGAACGCGAACTAAATAAGCGCATCAAAAGTATCAAAAATATCTCGCAAGTGACGAGTGCCTTGGCGGCTGTTTCTGCTTCCAAGGCCAGTCGTGCGCAGCGGCAAGTAGAAGCAACACGCGCCTACGCTGGTAAAGCCTTCGAGATTCTGAACAATCTGGCCTCACAGAAAGATGTAGGACACCCCCTACTCACAGCACGGGAAGAAATTAAAAATTCTGCGCTCATCTTGGTAACAGGTGATCGTGGTTTAGCCGGTGCATATAATGCTAACATCGTCAGTCGTGCTGAAACTTTTGTAAAAGCACTGCATACTCCTTGCGAAGTTGTCACCGTTGGCCGTAAAGGCCGTGACCTGATGATTCGACGTGGGTACAATGTCGTTGCTACATTTGAGAACATCCCCGATTCCCCATCTATTCTAGACGTAACGCCAATTGCCCAAATTATTACTGATGATTATTTGAGTGGTAAATATGACCAAGTATTCATCGGCTACACAGATTATGTCAACCTTATCATTCGGCGTCCTACGGTGAAGCAGTTGCTGCCGTTACGGCCGTTAGACTTTGAAGGCATGGCTGTCTCAGAATACGTCAAAAGTGTCGATCTAACCGGAATCTCAGAGCGGGTTTATTTGTATGAACCGCAACCTGAAGCATTATTGGATGTGATTGTCCCCCGCTTTACCCAGTTACAGATTTACCAATCTGTGTTGGAAGCATTGGCTAGTGAACACAGCGCCCGCATGGTAGCTATGAATAACGCTACTGATAATGCAGGCGAGCTGATTGAAATATTAACCCTAGAACGAAATAAGGCGCGTCAGGCGAGCATCACCAGTGAGATTTTGGATATCGTCGGTGGCGCAGAAGCATTGAGCGGATAACGGAGGAATATATGGCTATTGGAAAAATTTCAGCCATCCGTGGTGTAGTTGTTGACGTAGATTTCCCCGAAGGCGATCTTCCAGAGATTTACGAAGCTTTAAATGTAGACGGCCCCAGCGGCAATTTGGTGCTAGAAGTTCAGCAACAATTGGGTGGTGGCACAGTCCGTACTGTGGCAATGGGTTCTACGGATGGTTTACCCCGTGGTGTAGATGCCGTGACAACAGGTGGCCCGATTAAAGTACCTGTTGGTGAAGTCACCTTGGGACGTATCTTTAATGTGGTTGGTGAAGCGATTGATGGGCGAGAAACACCTAAAGCCGCCACCTATTATCCCATTCACCGAGAAGCGCCAACTTTTGAAGAACAAAGCACAAAGGCTGAAA
>JACSSI010000338.1 GCA_014879345.1 Anaerolineae bacterium
CATGTTCTTACTTCTCCTTGCTGGCTACACGAAACAGTTGGCCTACGCGACCGTAGCCGCTGTGTTTATCTTCTGGTTCATCCGCCAGCCAAAACGAGCGGTGATGTGGGCGGTTCCCTTTGCTGCCGTCACCGGTCTCGTCTTCTTCTGGATAGACTGGTCAACCGATGGCTGGTGGATGGTCAATACGGTGACTGCCAATATCAACCCGTTTATCCGCGAGCAGGCCATTGGGCTATTCCGGCAGTGGTTTACGCTCCACACCGTCATCACCGTTGTCGCTTTGTTATTTGCGGCGTATCAATTCTATTTCGAGCGATTATCGCTCTACAGCGTCTGGTTTGGCCTGGCCTTGCTCAACAGTATTACGGCGGGCAAATGGGGCGCAGGCGAATCCTATTTCGCCACCGCCATCGCCGCCAGTTGTATTTTGACGGGCATCGCCTTCGCCCGTGTGCTCAACACCGTGCAAAAGAAGGATTGGGGGGAGTCGCAGAGAGGATTTTGGGTGCAAACGGCCGTTCTCTCCGCCATTGCCATCCTCTTCCTCATCCAGGCTGACAAACTGTTCCACGCTCCCACAGACGTGCCACTCTTCCGGTCTGTCGCCGCGCTCTTAGGCAAGCCCACCGAGGTTGCCATTGCGCCACAAACCTCCTGCTCTGCCCCACGCGACCCCGAAACCATCTACTACGTCGATTCCGGCGGCGTCTCGCTTTTGGGGCGACCGCCAAACCGGGCAGATACAGAAGCAGGCAAACAGATTGCCGCATTTATTGCAGCCCAGGGAGATACCCCCGCCTTCGCTGAAGATGCTGGTTTCAACTTCTACCTTGATCGCGCCATCATCACCAATCCCACACAACTGCTCAACCTGTACAACAACAATCAGGTTGACATCACAGAAATGGTGGCTATGCTCAACGAGCAAGCCTTCGACACGATTGTGCTACGCGCCCAGTTCTACCCGCCGCCCGTCCTGGACGCGATTGGGCAGCAGTATGAAACGGTGGAACTGGTGCAAATGAATGGCTTTGTTTACTGTCTCATGACACCAAGAGAGGGAGAAATAATTAATGATTAATTGTTGAATTGTTAATGAGGTCATCAGCAAACGCCATCATTAACAATTATTTATTCATAAATTCAACAATTAATTATTGAATTTTGAAATGGCTAGTCCTTACAAGATTGATTTGCCCGAATTTGCCGGGCCACTGGATTTATTGCTGCATCTTATCGACCGGCAGGAGCTGGACATTACGGCTATCTCGCTGATCCAGATCACACGCCAATACCTCCTGCAAATCGAAGAGATGAAAAAAAATCGGGTGGAGCATCTGATCGACTTTTTAGTAGTCGGCGCCCGGCTCTCGCTCATCAAAAGCCGCGCCCTTCTACCTAAAATCCCCGCACTGCCCGGTGACGAGGATGATGAAGAAGATTTAGCGGAGGCGCTGATTCGCCAGTTGCGCCAATACAAACGATTCAAGCAAGCGGCAACCTGGCTGGGCGAGCGGGAAGAAGCTGGCCTGCGCACCTATTTGCGCATCGCGCCGCCGCCCAAGTTGGATACCCGGTTAGATTTAACAGGGGTTACGGTAGAGAGTTTAATAACGGCCGTTCAGTCAGCCCTGGATCGCGCCGAAGATATAGAAGACAGCGTCTCCATTATCCAACCACGCCGACTCACCATCGAAGGACAAATCAAACGGCTCCGCTACCGGCTTCAACAACGTCAGAAATTTTTGTTTACAGATTTACTTTCTGGGGAGAACTCACGAGTAGAAATTTCAGTAACGCTGTTGGCTGTTTTGGAACTGATTAAGCGGCACGAAGCTACAGCAACTCAGACACAGTTGTTTGGCCCCATTGAAATTCAGCCTTATTTTACGGGTGCAATTAAAGCTACCACCACTGCTGTTCACGACCCAATTTGAAAACCAGATAAATCAAGAAGCCAATCACCAGAAACGGCAGCAAAAAGCGGAACAACATCAAACCGCCAAACCGCAGCAGCACCAAAAACAAAATAACGCCCCCAATAACCAAAGCAGCGCGCCGCCAAACAGAAATTTCACTAATTTCAGGAATTTGCAGCCCCCCGTCCCCCATCCGTTTCCGCTGAGATGCTTTGCAATCTGGCCCTGTGCCAATGTGCAGCACGTCCCCCTTCAAAGTCCATTCACAGCCGCATCCCTGGCATACATAATGACCATGCACCGGCCGACCGAATGTCGCTTTCCGGTTAATTAATATTTCTCCCCCACAATGATCACAATCATAGCCACTGTCTTCGAGATTCTTTTTCTGTTCTTCTGTCATGCTCCCAGTGTAGCCTGAATCTATACTCTTTCGCAACTATCGAGCAGCAGATTATATGTGCCTGACAGGCTGACGTAGATGAAGCCGCCACATTTCTGGCACGCTGCTTGATATTCAACACCTTCTTCACCAGGAACTTGTTCCCAATCAACCAAGATATGACCATGAATGCTGGCGGCGGCTTCTGCTTCTCGCATTTGGCGCGAGAAGAAGGCTTCAGATTCCTGTAAGCGCAACCGTTCGGCTGCGCCCACAATAGAGCGCACCACAGCGGCCTGCACCAAATGTTCAGGCACTTCATCTGGCAGCCCTTCGACTTTTTCGAGTATTAATTCCAGCACTTGGGCAATTTCATTGCGGGCACTGGCATCATAACTTTTGACCAGGGATCCTTCTTCTAACAAACTTACAAAATAGTGAACGGCCGTTTTCAATTGTGCTAGTTCAACATCAGCCGATTTGCTCATAGTAACTACTCCTCATTATCATCGTTATTTTCAAGGCTATCTCATGAAATAATCTATTCTTGCAAGGTTGCAACGCTATATCAAGAGGAAAATTGTACTCAATATTAGGGTGTTCGTATATCGTACTTGAAATCAGCGAATCGACTGATTTCCTGAATTGAGATTGTCAAACTGCGATTTGATCATATCCCGCTCGACTGTTTTGCGGGCAATCTTTCGTTCTAATTCTGCCGCCATTTCTGCCAGAATGTCCCGACCCTGTTGCTTGCCAAATTTAACCTCTGTGCTGAGTTCAACCAGTGGATGTGTGTAAAGGTTTTGCATCTCCAGGTCAATCTGGCGCAAGCGGCGTTGACAGCGTGTCAATTCTTCTTCGAGCGCTTTTATCATGTCAACGGCCGTTCCGCCTGCACCAGCCTCCATTTGACCACGTTCTTCTAATTCTTTCGCCAAAATCATCAACTCAGCCAGACTACGGGCAGCATAAGCATCATTAACGGCCGTCATCATTTCTGTACGATATGCGCGCGCAGCATCGTCAGACGCCAGGTCGGGATGATAGCGGCGTGCCAGTTGACGGTATAGTTTCTTGATTTGTGCTTCTGTGTCCTGGTTGACGGGGATTTTCTTCTTGGGCGGCTCTGCCATCGTTGACGTTCGCCACGTTTTGCGGAACTGATCTTCCACTGAACTGTACGCCGTGCCAAAAATCTTTTCGTTACGGCGCTCTTTAATGCGATCCAGGTAATCTTGTAAATCCGCTTCAACTTGCTCCAACTGAAAGAGCAGCACCCCCACTTTGGCTTCATACTCATACTCAAACGCCGCAATATCTGTCCGCCGGTCAGCCAGTTCCGCCTCGGCTTCAATCAGTTCACGCCGAGCTACTTCTACGGCTAAACGTAATTGCGTCAGTTTTTCTGCTTCAGTCGTCATAAGTTTGCATCCTCGTCACTATTTCGAATTCGTGATGATGGGCAAATAGGTTTTTTATCAGTCCCTGGTAATTTTATGTCAACTGGTGCTTAACAATGCGGAACCAACCCCGCAGCCGAATGCCAGCCAACACCAACCACGTTACCACAGACGGATACTGATCACTGTAAAACTTACGATAAAATATCTGCATCGCCCGCACCGACTCCCTGGCAACACGCACCCGCGTCTCCTTGGGCGGTCGCGCAATGTCTGCCGATTCTTTGCGCAAGCCAGAGCTGGCTCCTTTGTAATGCAGCACAGTCACATGCGGATAGTAAACAATTTGGTAGCCAGCCTGATTGATGCGGTAACAAAAATCAATGTCTTCCCCATAAAAAAAGTAGGTCTCATCCCAACCACCCAGTTCATCAACGACGGCACGGGGCATGAGCATGTAGGAACCGGCAATCACCTCCACGGCATGAGTCTGGCTAAAATCTGCATAAGACTGGAAGTAGCCATTGACACGCGGATCGTCAGGCAGCATCTTGCTCAAGCCGCTAAAATGGCACACGGCATTCCAGGGGGTAGGAAAGCCGCGATGGTTGTCTGGGTCACGCTGGCCGTTGGGATACATGAGCCGGGCTGTCAGGGCGCCAATCTGGGGATGCTGGCGCATGTAGGCGACTGGTTTACACAACGCATCCGGCTCGACCACGGTGTCGGAGTTGAGGAAAAGCACATACTCTCCCTGAGAAACGGCCGTTCCCCGATTATTAGCCGCTGAAAAACCCAGATTCTCCGCCAATGCCAGCAAGCACACGTCAGGATAGGTACGCTGTACCATTTCCTGGCTACCATCCTGCGAGGCATTGTCCACCACAATCACTTCCAAGCCACCTTCCGGCGCTTCCGCCGCCTGAATCGAGGCCAGACAATTGTCTAAAAGCTGCCGGGTATTGTAGGAAACGATGATGATGGAAAGAGCGAAACGGCCGTTATTTCCATTCATGGGCTGGTTTTTCTGCGGGTCACTCAAGTGGGTTCGTTTTATCATAGGCAGCCGAGTTTATCGCCAACTGCTTCACGGCACAAACGTATTTGACGCTGGTCTCATCTCAGCTTTCTACTACCCAGCCCACTTATTCGGTGACAAAGGTAATATCATCAATCACAATACTGCCATAGGTAATAATATCATCGGCAGCGTCATTGATTAAAATACCACGGAAGGAAATGGGGAAATCAATCTGGTCATTATAGGAGCCACTCACATAAAAGATCGACTCAGCGTTGGGGCCGGCGAAGGTAGCTTCCATCTCTTGCCACCCTTCATGCAAAACAGCACCAAGCGGCACAAACCATGTCTCTTGCTCATTATCTACTAGCCACACCCCCAAAAAGTGACCAGAACCATTCCCATTCACCCACATACGCACTGTGTTTGGCTGCCCAGGTATGGGATGAATTTGGGTAAAAACGGCCGTTTCATCTTCAGGTGTGCTAAAAAAATAACAGACCCAGGCGGCTTGCTGCCCCGATTTCTTCAACTCACTTGTGATTAGAAACGCGCCGTAGGTACTTTCACTGCGCGTCCAGACGCCAAAATTTTCAAAATCAATGGGCATACTGGCAACTTTAGGCGCTGGCCCCACCTCGTTGAGACGGCTGCCGCCACATATCGCATCCGGCGTGACAGGCACCGCCACAGCAGATGAATTGGCAGATGCAGGCAGCGGCGTTTCAGTTGGCTGCGGCGGTGCTTCACCAGAAACCGATCTGGTTGGAGCAGAGACTGGTTTCGGCAAGGGTGTGATAACGACAACCCGATTGACAACAAGTGCTTCCGTTTGACTATCAAGCGCTCCCTCTACCAGTCCCTCTCCCGAAATTTTGCCTTCGACCAGTTCCAATCCGGGCGACACTACATTTGAATCGAGAACGGCCGTTTCCCCCCCACCGCCGCCACCAGGTTCAGCGACCTCATACACACCCACCCCTTCAATCGGAACCGGATCAGGCATTCTCTGAGAAGCTGGCGTTAATTGAAAAGCCATATGCATCGTCGGCGTCATTTGACCTTCCAGGCTGTCGGCCTCTAAATTAGAGAAGCCGGACGCCCCACAACCAACCAGTACGACAACAAGAAAAACAAGAATACCAACCATACTTCGAAATACTCGCATGTTTATCATGGCAACAAAACTACCTGTATATATTTTTGTGTAACTACTTTGACAATGTTAGATTTACGGGCCACGAGCCTTTCTAAGCCGTGATTTTCGTGAACGAGTGCGAT
>JACSSI010000339.1 GCA_014879345.1 Anaerolineae bacterium
GACCCGTGTAAGGGAACTGCCAGGTAACAGCCCGACCATCTTGCCCTGGCTGCTCAACCGCGCCGCCTTTGTCAGCATCGGCGACATGGGCATGGCTATGCCAAGCTACCAGGAAATCCCGCTAGGTATCATGATGGAACCCGAGCAAATAGATTCTTACGATAGATTCGAGCGCACCCTGACCCAAGAAGTGGCAGAACGCATGAATCGCGGCGACAAGTCGCTTCTAGGAGGCTACTTGCAAGCCTTGCTATCGTGGCCCGACAGCCCCTGGCGCGACAAGCGTGTCGTAGACAAGAGAATGCTCAAGGCAACGGGCGATCTCGACAGGTCAACAGTCGCAGCAGTAAACGCGCTGCCCGCCGATCACCTTTACCCCAAAGAGGACGAAATCGTCAACTTAATCAAGTCCGAGCGCGAAGCAGGACGGCGAACCCTGCTGCTTTGCCAGCAAACCAGCACACTCGACATCACGCCACAATGGGTCAATATGTTGGCAAAAGCTGGCCTAAAATCGGAAGTGCTGAAAGTTGAGCCTAATCGACGAGAGTCATGGGTAAAGCAAGCTGTTAAAAACGGCGTAGATGTTATCATCACGCACCCCAAACGTGTCGAAACCGGCCTAGACTTACTTGATTTCCCCACCATCATCTGGATGGGAACCGAATACTCGGTCTACACAATCCTGCAAGCCAGTCGTCGCTCATGGCGCATCGGCCAATCCAAGCCGGTCAAAGGTCTATTACGCCTACTACTACGACACGCTGCAAGAAAAGGCCATGCGTCTCATCGCCGCCAAGGTTAACGCAGCGCTTCGTATGCGAGGCGATACGATACCAGACGAAAGCATTGCCGAGATGGACGAAATGGCGCAACAAGACATGGTAGGGGCGTTAACAAAGATGATGCTGGACGGCGACGCCGCCAGCGAAATCGAAAGCCTTGAGGATGTCTTCGCCAGGATGAACGAGGAGATGCGGCAGGACAACGCGGTCGTCGGAGATTTTGACATCAACGAAATCTACAACGACCTGGGGGACGAACCCGAGAGGGACGACGCGATAACGGCCGTTTTCGTTCCCGAAGACGACGACGCGATAACGGCCGTTTTCAAAACCGCCAAGATCATACCAACCCGACAAGGTGTCATCGCAGTGCCAAAAGGGGAGGAGCCAGCCGAAAGATACGTCTTTGGTGTTGGCATGGTAAAGGTCAGTGAACTCGACAAATACCTGACCCCCAAACCAACCCCGTTCAAACCAGAACACCTGACAACCAGCCGTAGCGCCTTGATACCAAAACGACTAGCCGCCGAGCCAGTCGTCGAAAACACACCCGACGAGCCAGTCGTCGATAACACACCCGACGAGGCTCCCGCCAACAAAATGGAATCAAGACGGCTTGTCTTTGGCGCCGCCATCAACTACGCAAAAACCAAAAGAAAGGCCAAAGAGCAGCCACAAGCGCAACTTTCATTGTTTTAGTGGCGTATGCAGGGGAAACCCGCCACACTCGCCACTTTTTCCCAAGCCCCATTATTGGCAAAATGCCAGTAATGGGGCTTTGACCCATTTAACCCGTAACGCAAAAACGTTACGCCAAAAAAAAGCAGAGGAGCATTACCATGAGTAGACTAACCAGCGAGATCGTAACCGACGAGTTGCTTATCAAAGACAGCACCCGTCAAATCGAAAACCCCGCCGCTTTGACGATTGGGTTTTATTTACCCACAGACGCATTCAGAGCCATCCCCGAACACACGGCCGTTATGTTCGATGGCGGCTTAAACCCCAATGGCCTTGTGGCCGTAACCGGCCAGGCTGGCGACCCTATCGCGCTGAAGTACGCGCAATGGTTCGCTGCTTCACCCAAACTCATCCAGGCTATTTACTTTCTAGGTGGCGGGATCGCCTACCTGCAAAAGTATAACAGGCTTTGCTTCTGCGACTGCGGGGAAGGGCGTAACGCCGAACACGCCGACGCCTGTCAAATGACGTGGGACGCATTCCAGCTTGCCATACCATCATGGCGCAAACAATTACTAAACGTCGCCTACCTCAATACACTGCCTTGCGATTACTGTGACAAACAGGTTCCAGTATGGGACGCAAAGCCAAGCCAATTCGGTTTTGCCTATCTTTGCGACGACTGCCACACAAACTTCACCGACTGGTTTGACGAAATGCTTGTAAACGACCAGTTTGAGGCATGGCTGATCGACAATGAGAGGAATTAGCATGAGAAACAGAGAAAGACCGCCCATCCCCTCAGTTCGCCGCGTACCGGCAAACTCAATTACCCAAAAGGACAATCGAGAGCCAGGAGAGGAATGGGGTTATCACCCTATCCCCGCCCGGCCAGCGACCACAAGCAATAGCAAGTCACACACAACCGGCATATACATCATTGTCTTTTTTCTGGTATTCGCCACCACACTCACGGCGTTACTGCTTTACTGGCCTCGATGAACAGCATGATTATGATTAACCAACTTGCCACATTCATGGAAACACAGGAGCAGCAGCACGGCCCATTCGCCAAGCATGACGAATGTCCCTACGCACCCCTTGTTAATGGTCGTTGTATGAAGTGTGTTCGCCCAGATGTAGGCCATCGCTGCGGCGATGGTTTCCTTCAGAAAAAGGAAATGGCGTGGGCAAATGCTCACGCCCCTTACTACATCGTTAATGCTACGTGGAGCCGCATTACCATACCAGCCCAACAGCTACCCCTGTTCGATGCACCCCGCATCGAATGGGACAACTCCATGTCCTTTTTCTCGCGCCAATCGACCAAACGCCAATGGTGGCGCGAAATCCACTTCTGCAAGTACGGCCGCGATCATTCCATTCGCATCAGCAAGCAGGAAAAAGCGCGACGCATCGAAGTCAAACGAGTGCGCCGCAGGACTGGCTGCCAACGTGCAGTTGTCCAAGAACCTTATTTAATTTGCTCTTAAAGGAGAAGCTCATGTCAACCGTTTTAGCGCTCATCAGTCACCTTCTGGCTAACTACAAACTAAATGATGTCATCGCATGGCACATTTGGACAAGAGACGATGTACTCGCTCAACTCAATCACATGGACGCAGAACTAACCAGCGACCAAATCAATCTTATCCTGACACGCATGAACCAAAATCACCAGTGCGACGTAGGTCACACATGGCAGACCATGCAAGCCGAAATCGAACGCATCCTCCAAGAGGAGAACTCTCATGCCTAAAATCAAATACATTGACCACAAATTCCAACAATCATCCCTCAACCTACTACAGCGAACCAACGCCATCATTGACGACTACCGACGACGCGGTTACGAGTTGACCCTGCGGCAGCTTTATTACCAGTTGGTTGCACGGGACATCATCCCTAACACCCAGAAAGAATACAAAAAACTCACCAACCTGATCACCAACGCCCGTGACGCGGGCCTCGTTGATTGGCATGCTATCGTAGACCGCACCCGCCAGCGTACCGGTCTGGACGACTGGTGGGACCCGGCATCTTTTCTCAACGACCAAATCAGACAATTCCGCATTGACAAATGGCGAGACCAACCGCATCGCATTTTCGTTTGGGTAGAAAAAGAAGCATTGGCGGGAGTTATCAGCCGGGCTTGCTCTGTGAACCACATCCAGGTTGATTATGTTTCATGTCGCGGATACATGAGCGCATCAACGCTTTGGCGCGAAGCGCGAAACCTCCATTACCTCAAACGAGATAACAGGCAGCACCCCGTCATCATCCATCTGGGTGACCACGACCCATCCGGTATTGACATGACACGCGACAATATAGAGCGCCTGGCACAATACAGTGAGTTGATCCACGAACGCGACTTCACCTTTCGGCGCATCGCCCTGAATTGGGATCAGATCGAGCAGTACAACCCACCACCAAACCCGGCCAAGTGGACTGACAGCCGCGCTGAAGGCTATATTGCCGAATTCGGAAACGAATCCTGGGAGCTAGACGCACTAGACCCCGATCTACTCGTGAATCTTATCCGCAGCGTCATCGCAGAATACCGCGATGACGATTTATGGCAGCAACTGACCGAAACCGAAGAAATCTACTCGACACAGCTTCAGCAAGTGGCCGACAACTGGCAAGATTTAATTCAAGGAAACAAGGACGATGACTAAACGACTGAGAAAAACCAGAACCCCAAAACCGCTAAACAAGGTGCAATTAAACCAGTTGCTAGAAGTTGCCTACTCTGCCATTCAGGAACGCGCCGCTCATGCCGATCTGCCAGAAAAAGATGCGGCATATCTCAGAACAATCGTGCCATTGCTATTCGACACGGTAAGGGCGCTTAACGATTCTTGGGATCAGCCCAACGTCCGAGAGCAAACGAAAGCTCTCAGAAAAAGCAAAAGGGAATACGCCGATGTCTGAGCAGCGACTAAACCAAAGAATCCGCGAATTAAAAAAAGACCTGGCGCGAGCCTCGCTATTTGTCGGCAAATTCATCGCGGATCGCCCAGAAGATGATTACGTCAAAAATCAAGCAAAGAAGACCTTGATCAAAATCAACAAAACACTGAGTGACCAGAGGGACGAGATGGATCAACCAATAATCATCACCAGAAACGGCCAAGCCGTCGAGTGCTGGGGCCAATGGGAAGAAGATAGCAATGCAGATTGTGTCTTTGACGACGAGCGTCTCGATGGAACATGGTGCGACGGCGCAAACAATTGGACAGAAGTCGTCGAAGAATTAACCACTTACGCCCTGAGAATGGGAACAAAACTAATTCAATTGGAGGCATGTTAAGAAAAAAATGGCAGTCATCACACTAGAACTATCCCATAGCGATTACTGGCCCGGATTCGCTATCTATGACACCGAATCCGGAATTCTATATAAACTAATCCACACCACATTAAACGATGCTTTTTTTGTCCCAGAAGTGCAGCTGATTATCGTCGCGGCAAGTGCATCACACGGAGAAAATGGAGCGGGAATCACGCTTACTAACCACGATGCTCTGAATATCTGGAAGGAACTCGGTCTATTAGGCGGCAATCAAGCATTTATCAACAGAGCATTTAATGCCGCTATGAGAGTGCTTGTTAACGCAGAAAGCGAAAAGAAACCGCCAGTCAACGAAGGCAACAGCAAGCCGCTACCTCATGTAGACGCACTGAAACTCGCCTTTGGCATCATACGACAGCATAATCTCCTCATCACGGCCACCGAAGAAGAGAGGCACGAAACCCTTGACCGGCTGTTAAATTGGTGGAACTACGTGGCGCTCCCCTCAATCCACAGTATCGCACACGACGATATGCAAGATTGGGAAAGAGAACATCGGGCAGAAACAGTAAAGACTCTCAAAGAAAAACCATTCCCAGACGGTAACGACTAATGCCCAGAAACATGAGTTTTGCGCTAACAACCCGGCAATATCAAAACAAAACCAAAAGTGTCACTCGACGCAACGGCTGGAAATTCGCCAAAGTCGGCGACATGGTTAACGGCTGTGAAAAATGCCAGGGGCTGAAGCGCGGCGAACGCATCACCGTGTTAGGCCAACATCGTTGGGTTTGCTTACGATGGGAACCTTTGCGACGTATGACTGACGATCTCGAATATGGCAAAAGGGAGGTTAACTTGGAAGGCTTTCCAGAAATGACACCACAAGAATTCGTGGACATGTACTGCAAGCACAACAAGGTCACACCCGACGCGCTAATTCATCGGATGGAGTTTGAATATCTTTAACAGTCAACATCGTGGGCGCACTTGCCAATCTTCTCAAATATCGCCACTATTCACCTTGCTGCCTGTTTGCTAGAATCTCTCTATCTTGTCTACCGGATTTCCTTTGCCGATCTTGTTTCCCTTTGATGGCGCAAGGCCAGGGCCTAAAAAACCCTGGCCTTGCTGCTTTATGGGGCCACTTCCAGGCGCAAAAACCGCGCCTTACAGATGGTCGCTCCTGGCAAAAAGCCGCCACTCGCTTGTAACAAAAAGGCTCCT
>JACSSI010000340.1 GCA_014879345.1 Anaerolineae bacterium
GGGAAACGGCCGTTTAAACGGCTAATAAATCACGCTGGCTGTAGACATTCTATTTCATGTCTGATAATCCTAAACTTTTCGTACCAAAATATGATAGTACCAAATCTCTCCATTCCCCTCTTTGAGAACTTCAAACCCGCTTTGTTTTACCCACTCCCTAACCTGTTGATTCGTCGGATGGTAGTGATAGACACCTTCGTCATCCGGCCACTCTCCATAAACAACCGGTAAACCAGCATCTTGCGCCCTAGTGAATGCTTGTTTGATTTCGTCCTCATCAGCATTTTCAATGGTTTCAGCGGTGAAATAGAGATAACCAGATGGTTTTAACGCGCGGTGAAAGTTATTGAGAACAAGAGGCCACTCTTCTGACGATACATTTTCCATGGCGTCCATGCAAATCGCACCATCAAATTTCTCTTGATACGCCATTTCTTGTAACCCGACCTTCTCAAATTGTACCTCGGGAAATTTCTCCCTGGCTTTTGCCAGCATACCGGCCGACTGATCAATCCCGATAATGGTATGCTCTTTCTCCAGTAGGAATGGCAAGTACCTGCCCGCGCCGCAGGCAGCATCAAGGATGGTGCTGTTTTGGGGAAGATGGCGCAAGAATTCCTGGATGAACTGCTGGTGTGTGATGTTGCTGTATAAACCCCATTTTTCCCCATAGAGCGGCGACCAGCGGGTATCATATTGCTCCTCACAATCGCGTCTCATTTCTTTTAACCAGGTCATTCGATCCATTTTTGCCTTTTCATTTCCTGCATTAAACTGTTTTTTTAGCTACGCTAGACATCACGAACTACGAATTAGTAACGGCCGTTACGCAACCAAACTATCAATTTTCAATCTTGTTGGAGGAGTGAAGACAGCGGTGGCTTCCCAGTCTAATTGCTGAACTTGCAGTGCACAGTATAGCAAAATTCAAGGGTGTTTGGGAAGATGGGATGATGGGAAACGGCCGTTTCTCATCACCTCTTGCCCCCCATTCTGCCCTGCGTTACACTCTTCTCATGCGTACGGATGCTAAATTTCTCCTCGTCGTGGGCACATCACTGCTGATGTTTTCCATCATTGGCCTTTTTTTCGTCATCCGTCAGGATGCCCGCGCTGAATTTGGCCCGGCCATCGCGCTTTGCCCCGGCCCGGATCTGTACGGCTACACTTGCACAGGCGGTGATGGCTTCGCCGCCATTGACGCCACCCAGGACACGGGGCTTTACGCAGATGATGGCATTGTTACGTTAGCACTTCCCTTCGTTTTTACTTTTTACGGCACGGATTACACAGAGCTGCAAGCCAGCAGCAATGGCAATCTACAATTCGGCAATGGCAATGCCTGGTATCTCAATAGCTGCCTGACGGATGCTCCCGTGCCAGATATGGGCGATATGATTGCGCCCTACTGGGATGATTTCGATTTAACCCTTACCGGTTTTCTGGAAACTGAGGTGGTTGGCGAGGAACCAAACCGTATTTTTGTGGTGGAATGGGATGATGTGGTGCGATATGATGGCGATCCAGAAGCGTCCGTAACGTTCTCCGTACAGTTGTTTGAAGGCAGCAACGACATTCTGTTTTTATATGAAGATGTCTCATCGTTGGTGGAGGGCAACGGCCGTTCTGCCACCATCGGTCTTCAAAGTGCGGCACAAGGCGTAGCCCTGCAATACAGTTGCGACCAGGCATCCGTCAGTGACAGCCGCCGTCTGCACATCCCCCACCCAGAAGAGGCCAACACTGACTTGGGGCGGGAAAACGTCCTGTACCGTCCCCAAGAAACTGTCGAACTGAGCGCTAAAGGGGAAATCGGCGAGCTGATCACTGCCCTCGAACAACGTGGCCCCACGATCATGACTGCCATGCAAAAACAGTGGCTCAACCAACAACCCCAGCGCATGAGTGATTGGGTTTGGCTAGAAGATGAAAACGGCCGTTCTCACCTCATCCTCCTCTGGCAAGGCACCCAAAACCGCCCCGATTTGTCTCAACTCATCCTGCTCTCCCCCGACGAAAGTGGCAGCTTAACCCTCCAGTTCAACCACCACTTCGCCTCTCGTGAGACCAACCTCACCGACATCGAATGGGTAGATGCTGTGGATGTGACGGGGGATGGCTTAGTAGATGTATTGCTCAAAGATGGTGAAAACGGCCGTTCCTACCTCTTCACCACTCACCAAATCACCCCCACTCTCCACACCCTGCCGGAAATCTGCACCGGCAGCGTCATCATTCAAAACAATGCCATCATCCGCAGCGGCTGCCCCTCCTCCGACAGATTCGCCGTCACCTGGAACGGCACCCAATTCACACCCACCCGCTAAATTCCACGCAAACCAATACAAAGAACAGCCGCAGTAAACACCTGTACCATCTGCCAATCATCCATCCTCTTCGTGCCTCTACCTCCTGTATTCACCCTTCATCTTTCATCCTTCATCCTTCTTTTAAAAATTGGACTTGTCAACTGAGCAAAAAATGCTACTATGTCCGCCGAAAATTGAGAGAAGAAAATCCCGACTTCCGGGCAGGGAGTAAAGAGAACTATGTTTGAAATAAACGGCAAATACGAAAATCGCAAAGGCAAATACACCGTTCTGGAAATCAATGACCCCAAAATGCTCGTCCGTTTTGATGACGGAACCGAAGCCGAACTCAGAATAGAGCTCCAGGCACGCATCTGGGAAAACATTGCTGCGGAAATCGAAGCCAAAGAGGCCAAGAAAATCACCCGCGCCGCCAGTGGTGTCTCCACCAATCAGCATTTCATCCAATGCATCAGTTTGCCTGATGTAGAAGAACTCACTTTCCCTGGTTGGCCGGAAAAAGTCATCATCGCCAGACGACCTGGAGACGTAGAAACCGTCAAAAAAGGGGATCGCGTCATCATTTATTTGATCGAACCGCAAGTGTTCTACGCAGTCGCCACCATTACCAGCGATCCTGTAGAAAAGAATCCAAAAGATTTCTTTTACAACATTGAGCAGGAGCAAGCGTATTTCTTCTCATTCGATATCGATGCCGAAGCGCAATCAATGGAAACGGCCGTTTCCATTGACGCCGTCGAACTAGAAAGCTATCCTAAACTCGCCAAGATGCGGTTAGAAGCCGATGCTTACCTCAAAATGAGCGAAGACGATTTTGAACTCCTGGCCGAACTACTAACCGAAGTCACCGAAGACGATGATGAAGACGAAGAAGAAGACGAAGAAGACTTCGAAGAGGACATTGAAGATTAAATGAGCAGTGAATATGTATTAGTTTGTGTGGCTTGGCCCTATGCCAATGCTGACATCCATCAGGGCAACGTCACCGGCTCCTACCTGCCCGCCGACATCTACGGCCGTTTTCATCGGCTCAATGGCAACCATGTCCTCATGGTCTCCGGTTCTGACAGCCATGGCACCCCCGTCACCGTCAAAGCAGAAGAACTCGGCCAAACCGTCGAAGCAACCTTTGGCTACTACCACGAACGGTTCATCCAACTGTTCCAAAAACTCGGCCTCTGCTACGACCTCTTCACCCACACCGACACCGAAAACCACTTCCAGGTCTCCCAAGACATCTTCACCTCCCTGCTAGAAAACGAATACCTCTACCCCAAAGTCACCAAACAAATGTACTCACCTGCCGCCGGTAAATTCTTGCCCGACCGCTACGTCGAAGGCACCTGCCCCAACTGTGGCTACAGCCGTGCTCGTGGCGACCAGTGCGACAACTGCAACAAACTCTTTGAAAGCGCCGCCGAACTCATCAACCCCCACAGCAAAAACGACGACAGCGCCCTGGAACTACGTGACACCGAGCATTTCTTCCTCGACTTACCCGCCATCGCAGATGATGGCCTACAAGCATGGCTGCACGATGACAACAAAGCGTTTTGGCGGCCCCAAGTCATCAACTTTGCCCGCAACTTCGTAGACCAGGGCTTGATTGGCCGCGCCGTCACCCGCGATATGGACTGGGGCATACCCGTCCCCGTGGCAGGATACGAGACAAAGGTGCTCTACGTTTGGTTTGAAGCCGTCATTGGCTACCTGTCCGCTACCATCGAGTGGGCCAAAAACAACGGTACGCCCGACGCCTGGCGCAACTGGTGGCAAAATCCCGACGCACGTACCACCTACTTCATCGGCAAAGACAACATCCCCTTCCACGCCATTTTCTGGCCTGCCCAGCTTTTTGGCGCCAAAGGACTCTATTCTGACGACCCCGAGCAGCAGCTAAACCTGCCCTACGATGTGCCTGCCAACGAATTTATGAACATGGAAGGGCGCAAAATCAGCGGCAGCATGAACTGGGGTGTGTGGATGCTCGACGCCTTAGACCGGCATGACCCGGATCCGCTGCGCTATTACTTAACGGCCGTTATGCCCGAAACCCGTGATAGCGATTGGAGTTGGCATGGCTACGTCGAACGCAACAACACCGAATTAGTCGGCAACTGGGGTAACCTCGTCAACCGCGTACTCAACATGACCAGGCGCTACTTCAAGGGCACAGTTCCCGATCCCGGTGAACTCACCACCCAGGACAGCGACTTGCTCGCTGCCATTGACGCTGGTTTTGACTCAGCCGGGGCGCTTTACGACGGCTGCAAATTCCGCGCCGTCGCCCAGGAAAACTTGCGCCTTTCGTCTTTAGTCAACCAATACCTGGAAGACACAAGCCCCTGGACAACTGCCAAAACCGATATGCAAGCGACGGCACGGTCACTCTACACCGCCATCCAGGCCATCAGCGGCCTCAAAGATTTGTGGGCGCCCATCCTGCCCCACACCAGCCAGGCACTGCACGCCATGCTGGGCGAAGCAGGCGACCTGTTCGGCCAGCAAAAGGTCGAAACCTATCAGGAAACAACAAAATCCCATGTGGCACTCACTTATGATGCCACCCAAGCCGTCGGCACCTGGGCACGTGCGGAAATCCCCATTGGCCGCCAACTGCCTCAGCCCCAGCCGCTCTTCAAAAAGCTGGAACTCAGCGTTGCCTCAGAAGAACTCGCCCGTTTAGGCACATCCGGTTAACCAGTTACCATTTATCGATAACCTTTCACCATTTAAGACCGCCAGATAAGTGGCGGTCTTTTTTTATCCTTCCTCTGTAGATTTACACCCATACCTACGGAGGGGTGCGGTTTAAAGTTGTGTATGAGACTACAAAAGTCTCATCAAATTTAATACCAATTAGTATTGGTAAGACTTTTGTAGTCTGCTTTGTTACACAAAAACTAACCGCACCCCCTACGGAAAGCGATTGCCTTTTTTTGTGCTTTCCCGCTATAATAACCTTGTCTTCGACACAATTATGTAAAATGAGGCAGCAAGTTTGGGCAAAACAGGTTCAGTAAGCAGCATGTCAGAAAGCACATTTCGCATTGAGCACAGGCCAGATAACATTATCGTCGTCATCGTCGAAGATTGCTCAGACGAGACGGTGCAGCATTGGTATGAATATTCCATGGCCGACATGCTCATGTATACTGGCCCCACCCGCATTATCTACGACATGCGTCTTCTCAACACAATTTCCATGAACGCCGTGCGCAAGGCGATCAAGCTGCGCCGACACCCCAATGTTCACTTAGCTTATGTCGCTGTCCTCACCACCAGCACCACTGTTAAAGCGCTGGTCAACGTGGCGCTTTCCGTCAATGCTGGCGGCCGTTTTGCCACCTTCACTGAAGAAGACCAGGCGGTAAAATGGCTGTTTACCCAAGTCCCTGATTGACCCCATTCTTCGACCAGCTAAAATCGTTAATCGTTAATTTTTGTATCTGCACAGGTGCAGATTTTGCCTCCAGAGACCCTAAAGGTTTTCGGTTACGCAATACAAAATCACTCGGGATTAAGTCTGAACAGGTACAATTTTTTCTACTGTGCGTGAAAAGAAAAAAGGGCTGCCCTGATTTTCACGGGTGCGGTTAGTTTTTGTGTAACAAAGCAGACTACAAAAGTCTTGCCAATGCTAATTGGCATTAAATT
>JACSSI010000341.1 GCA_014879345.1 Anaerolineae bacterium
GTGCGACGGGTTTTTCAAGCAAGATTGGCGGGAGCCTTGTTTTCAGGCTGACTTTGGAAACGCCCTGTTCCTCTGGTGAAGTTTCTTGACGGGGTATTTCGCATATGGTAGACTGCATTATGTTTACCAAATTGGATTAGTTAGCAGCATTTCCCTGGATTTATACAGATAAAATTGGAGGATCTCCGTGAAACAAAAGAGTCGCAAATCCTATTGGATTATACCAATCATCATTATATTGCTTTTTGTTTTAGCTGGCTGTGTACGTCCGGTGCCAGAGCCAGACCAACCTGAAGGCACAGCAACCCCCGTACCTCAACCAACTACAAGCGACATACCAACACAGGTTCCATCATCGCCCACACCGCCGACAGACGGTGCTTATCCTGGCGGAGACGTGGCACCAACACCTGAAGGCGGCGTGCCAACCGACCCTAATGCTGGCGGTGGTAGTAGCGAGGTAGTCGTTACGGAACCAACGGCCGTTTCTCCCACACTGCCCACCAATCACACCGTGCAAGCCGGGGAAACTTTATACAGCATTTCTAACACCTATGGCGTCTCTCAAGAAGAGATTGCAGCAGCCAACAACATCACCACCTCCAGTCTGCTCACCGTAGGACAGGTACTCGTCATTCCGGCGCCAGGCACAGCAACACAGCCCAGTCAGCCAACCCAGCCAGCAACGGGTGAACAGGTACATGTCGTTCAGCCGGGAGAAAACCTCTTCCGTATTTCACTGAGCTATGGCAAAACTGTTGACGAAGTGGCGGCTTACAATGGCATTACCAACCCGCATTTCATTTATCCCGGGCAGGTTATTCGGATTCCATAAGGCTCCCATTTCATAATTGAATAACATACCGATGATGCATGGCACAAAACACCATGCATCATTTTTATATCCAGGTATATCACACCTGAAAACAGGTTATAAATGAACGTCAAACACTCACACATTGTATGGGAAGGTTCCTCCTGGCGGCTGCGTGTGGACACATTGGTCGCACCGGATGGCACAGAATTAGACAAAGGCTTTATCGAACACCCGGGAGCCGTGGTGCTCATTCCAGTGCGAGGAACGGCCGTTTCGACAAGCCCAGAACAAACGGCCTCCCCCGAAATCCTCATGATTAGCCAATACCGCCACGCCATCGGCGACACCCTGCTAGAACTGCCCGCCGGCACCAGACATTGGCATGAGGATTGGTTAGAATGCGCCCAACGAGAACTCCGCGAAGAAACAGGCTATCGTGCCGACAAAATCGTATTAATTGGCGAATTTTGGCCGTCGCCAGGGTTATCCAACGAGTTGATGCGCCTTTGTTTGGCAACGGGACTGCATCCAGACCCGCTGCCCGGCGATGTGGATGAGGAAATCGAAGTGAAACCGATGCCTTTGTCTGAACTGGTTGATATGGCAAGAAACGGTCAGATTCTGGATGCCAAATCAATTGTTGGCCTCCTAAAAACGGCTGATTATCTGGCAAAACAACCGTGACCAACTAACCCTCATAAGTTTGAGGTAATAGCTTCAACCAGCTATGCTTGTAAGCGCCAAACACGAAAAGGCTTACGACAAAGCAAACGTCCAACGTTACTATCAAACGAGTCCTAAACGTGGCGAAAACTGAGGATCGGCTACAATTAGTAGCCAAGCCGTCATTGACGTTGGTCGCTTATCAGGCGACAATCGGCGGCTGTTGACGAAAAACAGGGTGGACTCTGCGCTTTCAGATTCCCTACCCGGAGAATTCATGAGCAAAAGCGACGAACTCAAGCAGCAAATACTCAAACTGGTGCAAGACTATTACGAGGCGGAATTTGATAATCAGCCATTTGTGCCTGGGCAAACGGCCGTTCCCGTTTCTGGTCGCTCTTTTGATGGTGATGAACTCGTTAATCTGGTTGAGGCTTCATTAGATTTTTGGCTGACAACGGGGCGGTTTGCGCTTCAGTTTGAACGAGAATTTGCCCGTTACCTGGGCGTGCGCCATGCCAGTCTGTGTAACTCAGGCTCTTCGGCCAATTTGCTGGCACTGTCGGCGCTCACTTCGCCCACGCTGCAAGAGCGCCAGCTTAAACCAGGCGATGAGGTGATCACCGTCGCCGCTGGTTTCCCCACCACCGTTAATCCCATCCTGCAAAATGGCTTAAAACCGGTCTTTCTGGATGTAGACATTCCCTCTTACAACATGTCTACGGCGCATTTGGAAGAAGCGATTACGCCACAAACCAAGGCGATTATTATGGCCCACACGCTGGGCAATCCGTTTGAACTGGATACGGTGCTGGAGATTGCCAACCGCCACAACTTATGGCTGATTGAGGATAATTGTGATGCGCTGGGTACGACGTATAACGGCCGTTTAACCGGCACATTTGGGCATCTCGCCACCGTCAGCTTCTACCCGGCACACCACATCACCATGGGCGAAGGGGGCTGCGTCGTCACCAATCGGTCCAGGCTCAAAAAGCTTGTCGAATCCTTCCGCGACTGGGGGCGTGACTGCTGGTGTCCGCCGGGCGAAGCCAACACCTGTGGCACACGTTTTGAGTGGCAGCTTGGCACCCTGCCCTACGGCTATGACCACAAATACATCTACTCCCACATCGGCTATAACCTCAAAATGACCGACATGCAGGCGGCGGTAGGCGTGGCGCAGTTGAAGAAATTACCGCAGTTTATCGAGACGCGGAAGAAAAACTGGCAGCATTTACGCCAGGGATTGGCTCCCTTTGAAGAATTTATGATTTTGCCAGAACCAACACCGAACAGCGACCCCAGTTGGTTTGGCTTCCTGCTCTCCGTGCGCCCCGAAGCGCCCTTCACGCGGAACGAACTCATTAACTATCTTGAGACAAACCAGATCGCCACTCGCCTCCTCTTTGCGGGCAATCTCACGCGCCAACCCGCCTACCAAAATACTGACTACCGCGTCGTGGGCGACCTGACAAACACAGACCTGGTGATGAACCACACCTTCTGGATTGGCGTTTACCCCTCGCTTTCTACTGAAATGTTAGACTACATGCTGGATGTGTTCGGCCGTTTCTTCGCTCAATTCTCTTAAAATCTCTTCTTCCCTTTGTAGATTGGTCATTCGCCTGTGTTTAAGGGCAAGCGATGATACCAGTCATCATCTGTTTGCGGGGTAGAACGGCCGTCTTCGCCCTCTGGCCCTACCCCGTGAAACCAATACACAGACTGGTGCATCATTTCTGCTATTTGTTGATTGGTGGTAACGGCCGTTGGCCCATACCCGCCTGTGGGGATGCAGGTTGATGACGCTTCATCAGGCACACACTCGCGGGGAGCAGGCGAGCCATAAGAGAGAAAATAGAGCTGCCAGGCCGCATCATGACGGCAGGTCTGGTCAAGCGAGCTGCAAAATTCTGGCGCTAATTCTGCATAAACCACTTTATCTTGCAATGCCTGGGCATCTTCACTCAGCAGCGTTGTTTCTGTGAGCAGCGAAGAGCGATACCACTCCACCAGTACGCCGCGTGGCAGCAGTTCCTCCTGGATTTCCTGGCGTATGACAGTGCCAGTTTCTTGTCCATCCAGGTATGATTTGGGGAGGGGCGACCAGAATGGATCCAAAAGTGCCAGCCGTGTGGGCAGCAAATTTTCAGGCACGTCACCAGCTTCAATGCCAGCTACCAGTTGCACAGCCAGGCGCACAGCCATCTGATTGCCTAAGGAATGCCCCGCCAGCCTGATTTCAGAACCTGAATAGTCGGCCATTGCGTCCAGGTATGCCTGGTAAAAGAGTTCAGAGGCGCTGATTGTGGGCGTACCTTCTGTGTGAAAACTGCCATCTGCGTGGCGGGTGCGCATGGCGGCTTCGGTATCTGCTGTCCAGATTTTGTCTTCGGCTACCCACACCAGGTCTTCGTCGGCAAAGGGATGCCAGTAGAAGATGCCAACGTTCCAGCCTGCCTCAATCCAGTTGGCGGCCAAATCTACCTGTGAATCGCGGCTGCCATCTGCGGCGGGGATATTGAACAGGAAGTTGGGCGGGATGGTTACTTGATCTGGCAGCCAGCCGTGCACAAAGATGATGGTGGGCTGGGAGGGGTTAAAGTAGTCGTTTGGCTGACCGGAAACCGCTTTTTGGAAACGGCCGTTTTCCCCAAACCACACCAGACCATAATCCAGGTCACGACGGGGAACGGTCTTGCTTTTGTTTTGATTTTGCAGAAAAAACGCCACCAGGCTAATGCTAAAAAGCAACACCAGTACAGCAAGGATGCTGCGTTTTGATTTTTTTCGAGTCGTTTTCATCCCCGAGTCATTGGCTTAGGCATATGCAGGATAGCAGTGTTTATTCAGACGGCGGCGCTTCGCCCAACAGTTCCAGCAGTTTGGCATACACGATATCGGCATTCGGGTTGGAGGTGCGGTCGATAATATTGTGCGGGTAGCCGTCTTCTTTGGGGAATACATACGTCACTGGCTCAGAGCCAGTTGCATGCCACATAGCGGTCAAGTCATCAGTGAGTTGGTTGTTGACGGTGGTATCGTTGTCATTCGTGACGACGATGACGTGCGCGGCATCTTTTTTCTCTGTTTCTGCCTGAGCCAACAGCGTCTTGCCAAACAACATGGCATTTGCCACCCCTTTTGACGATTGTCCCCGGTAGACATGCTCACGCTGCGGCTCAGAAGGAGAGGTCGGATTAAAATTGGGCGCTCTGGAGGCAAAATTTAACAGAAAATAATCCACAAAACGAGGCAGGCTGCCAATGCCATACATGGGGGCAATTGACATGACGCGGGTGACATCACTGCGGTTTTGCGCAATCCAGGAGGCAATCGACCCGCCCACAGACAGCCCGACCACATCCACTTCATCACCCAAACCGACGGCAATGTCTACCACATCATCGGCATAGTCTCGCATCACTTCCGGCGTGCCGTGGCGCAGTTCGCCCACATCGCGGCTGGCAAGGCCATGATGCGGAATACGCATGATGAGGACGTTATAGCCCATGTCGTAAAGGAGCTGCCCAAAATCGACCCATTGGAAGGGTGAGTTTGTCCACCCATGAACCAGCACATACACTTTGTCTGTCTTTTCGCCGTGTGTCATTAACACGGAAGCGGATTTGGGACTCATGAGTATGCCATCTTCGGCGGCAACGGCCGTTTCAAACCGCTGTACCGCCTCATCATAATCAGCCACAGGGTCTGGCGCTGACGGCAAATCGGGTACGGCCACCGGAATCAGCCCCATCAGCAAGATGATCCCGAACAAACCCAGTAACACAATACCAATGATTTTCAATGTTTTTTTAAGCATCGTTTTCCTCACTTTGGTCTGCTTGTTCTTCTTCTCCGCCTTCGTCACCGTCACTGCCGAACGATTTTAAATCTTCTGCCAACTCCAACAAACGGGCTTGCACCGCTTGATGAACCGTTCCTTCCGGGAACTCACCATTCTCATCGCGTACACCGGCTGGCATACCGGTGAGAAGTTCAATACCTTCGTCGATGGATTGCACTGCCCAGACATTAAATTTGCCCTCGGCAACGGCCGTTACCACATCCTCATGCAGCATCAAATCCCCCGCATTACTGGTCGGAATTAAAACGCCCTGTTCGCCATCTAACCCCAGCGCCGCACACACCCGGAAAAAGCCTTCCACCTTCTCGTTCACACCACCAATCGGCTGCACTTCACCCCGTTGGTTAACAGAGCCAGTAACGGCAATACCCTGCTTGATGGGAATTTCGCTCAAACTGGAAAGCAGCGCATACAATTCAGCCGATGAGGCACTGTCGCCATCAATGCCAGCATAATTTTGTTCAAAAGTCAGGCTCGCCGTTAGAGACAGCGGTTGATACTGCGCATAAGTGCCACCCATGTAGCCCGTTAACGTCAGCACCCCTTTTTCGTGAATGGGACCAGACATGTCGGTTTCGCGCTCGATGTGAATGACGCCGCCTTCGCCCATGTAGGTGCGTGC
>JACSSI010000342.1 GCA_014879345.1 Anaerolineae bacterium
GTGCAAAAAAAGTGGCAGCCTATTGTAAAACAAGTTGTCTTGCCAGAAGATGTCCGCGCCTCTGCCCAGGTGGCAAACCGCCTGGAAAAAGCGGACATCATCTTCATCGCACCCTCGAACCCCTTCGTTAGCATCGACCCGATTCTCAACGTCTACCCCATCCGTGAAATGGTGATGGATTTGCCGCAAGCGACCATCGCCGTCAGTCCCATCATCGGCGACAGTGCCGTCAAGGGGCCAGCCGCCAAGATGATGCAAGAAATGGGCATGGCCGTGTCCGCAACGGCCGTTGCCACCTACTATGGCGATCTTATCGACGGCTTCGTCTATGACAGCAGCGATCCCAACCCGGTTGAATTGACAGAAACGGCCGTTCTCCGCACCAATACCTTGATGCAAAACAGCAGCGACCGCCGTCGTCTGGCGGAAGAAGTATTGGCATTTGCTCAGCAAATTATTGATGGCTGAGTAAACAACTCACCACGCAAATTCCAGCCATGACCATTTGGGCCATACTTCCCGTCAAGCCACTTTCGCAAAGCAAAACGCGATTAGCCCATATCTTGTCACCCGCAGAACGGGCAGATCTCACCCAGCAACTGCTCGAACACACCCTCCAGGTATTACAGCAAGTGCCAGCCATCGCCCAAACATTGGTCGTCAGCCGTGATGCGGCCGTATTACACACAGCCCAACGCTACCACACCGACACCTTTACAGAACACGAGCCATTTCACCTGAAAACGGCCGTTACCCAAGCCGCCAAATATGCTACACTACAAGGCGTAAACAGCATCCTCATCATTCCCGCAGATTTGCCCTTTCTGCAAGCGTATGAGATCCAAAACATACTCAACGAGATTTCAACCGCAGAAAACTGCATCATTTGCCCCGATGAGAAACAAAACGGCACGAATGCCCTCATGCTGCCGCCCTCAATAAACTTCAGATTCCAATACGGGCCAGGCAGTTACCAAAAACATCTTGCCGAAGCACAACGACTCAAAATAACCATAAAATCCATCACCACACCCGGCATCTGCTTCGACCTCGATACAGAAGCCGATTGGCACATTTATCAGCAAGCGTTAGGCGTCAATTCATAGCCGACGAAGAATTTCCAGGCAAACACACCTAACACAACAATCAAGAACAGGAGGTTCCCATGTCAAAAGATCGCGTTGCACTCTATTTACAAGATGCCCATTCCCTACAAGAAGGCATCAAACTCGTTCAATACGCCGAAGAAAAAGGGTTTGAAGCCGTATGGCAAGCCGAAAGCCGCCTCGTGCGTGATGCCATCGTGCCGATGGCCGCCTTTGCCGCCACCACCAGCAAAATCAAAGTTGCCAGCGGTGTCACCAATAACTGGACACGTAACATTGGCCTGCTCGCCGCCACCTTCCTCACCCTGGACGATTTGGCAGAAGACCGCATCATCTGCGGCATCGGTGCCTGGTGGGATCCGCTTGCCAGCAAAGTAGGCATTGATCGGCGCAAGCCCTTATCAGCCATGCGTGAAACAGTGCAAGTGTTGCGCAGCCTGCTTAACATGGAAACTGTCACCTTCGATGGCGAATTCCATCATGTAGACGGCATCACCCTGGATGTGGTACACGGCCGTCGTGAGCCGCGCAATGTGCCCATCTACATCGGTGCCACCGGCATGAAAATGATGGAAATGACAGGCGAAATCGCTGACGGTGCCTGCCTCAACTACCTCGTCCATCCATCCTACAATCTGGCCGCTGTCGAAGCGTTAGAAACGGGTGCCAAACGAGCTGGCCGCTCTATCGACGACATCGACCGGCCGCAGTTGATGATCTGCTCCGTCGATTATGACCGCGAGAAAGCGCTCAACAAAGCACGGAAAATGATGGTTCAATATCTCGGACAACAACCCCACCTCATGAAAGCCAGTGGTGTCAGCCAGGAACTTTTGGATGAAATCCACCAGGTGCTGACATGGCCTGCCACCGATGAAGAAATCGAAGCGGCTATGCACCTTGTCCCCGATGATGTGGTGCAAATGTGTACTGCCAGCGGCTCTCCAGAAGAGGTGAAAGCCAAAGTCCGGGAATACATCGACAATGGCTGTACGTGTCCCATCCTCTATCCGCTCGGAGACCCGTGGCTCATGATTGATATTTTCAGCGACGGCTACAATTAGTGACTATTCGCAATTCTGGCTTGTAGTAGCCACTTATGGAACTTAAGGAAATAAACCGGTAATCGTGTCATGCCCGCGAAGGCGGGTATCCACAGGTGGTGGCGAAAGGATTCCACCTTCGTGGGAATGACAAGTCTATTACCGAAATAATTTTTTTACATTCATTAGTGACCCTACTCACTAAAGTCATCCTCACGAACTAAAACCCTATATCTACAAAAAGCACGCTGAATTATCAGCGTGCTTTTTATTTCTTCTGTTTCACGGCTGGCAGTGGTACAGGTTTCCCGCTGTTATTCCATTTCTCTTTCATTATAATGGCAGAATTACACGAATCTTTACGGGTAACGATATCAACAGTAGTGGTTCTAATCAGCTTACAAATAAGGAATAAGTCCTAAAGTTAGCAATTTCACCACCTATAAACGGATGATACGTTTCCCATAGGCTACAATGCTCATTATGGATCAAGAATACCGTCAAGAACTTCGTTCAGACTCTAGCCAAATTATTTTCCCATTTACAGTTATTATTCTGGTGTTTGCCAGTTTGGCGGCTGCCATATCACATGGGTTTGCAGACGGATGGCATTTTCTTGCGTATGCCGTTATAGGGCCGTTAGGCATTATTGTCGCCTGGAACTTCGTTAAACGTGGCTATCAAGAAATAGGTGGATGGGTCTTTACGCTAGTCAATCTTATCATGATTACTGTGATCATGATGGCTGAATATGAACCAGGAGAGATGGGCGTATATCCTTATCTCTATGGCATATTTATTGTCATTTCCAGTATGATTTTGCCACCATCTTCTGGCATTATTACCTGGGCGCTATCATTTTTGTGTATGTTGATTGGTTTTTGGTTTATTGGCGAACTCAGCCTGATAACAATTATTGCGTATTTACCCCCAATTTTTATCAATTTAATGCTCAGTTTGGTTGCGTATTTGAGTGCAGTTGAATGGCAAATTGCCGTGGAATCAACCAGTCATTTACACTTGCGTGTGCAGCAGCGGCGTGATGATCTGTTTAAGACACAAGAAGAGCTGCGGATGACAAACGGCCGTTTACAGTTCATGAATAGTCAGCTTGATTTGGCTCGTCAGGATGCCGTTAACGAAAGAGATTTGCGCACACGTTTCATGAACAACGTCAGTCACGAACTGCGCACACCATTGAACTCTATTGTCAACTTTGCCCATATCTTAACGCTAGGCGGTCGCGGAGCCGTATCTGAAGGACAGAAAGATTATTTAGGGCGGATTGAACAATCTGGCTGGCATCTTCTTAACGTCTTGAACGATTTGCTGGATATGGCACAAATCGAATCCGGTGAATTCAAGCTCCATTTGGAACCGACACACCTCTACCATATCTGTGAAGAAGCCATGACAACCACACGCGGTCTGCTTCTGGAAAAAGAGGTTGAAATCAATCTCATACGAGATTACCCAGAAGAGTGGCCCACGGTGAACGTCGATCAGATGCGCATCAAACAAGCTTTGATCAACTTGTTGGGCAATGCCGCAAAATATACAGAAGAGGGGTATATTGCTTTACGTGTTATGCCAACTGATGAGAAACTGATTATTTCAGTTGAAGACTCGGGTATCGGTATTCCACCAGAATATCATCAAGCGATTTTTGAAGAGTTCCGGCAGGTTGATGAAACCGCCGCTCGCAAGCGCATTGGTACTGGCTTGGGGCTGCCCATTACCAAACATCTTATTGAACGGCACGGGGGATCGCTTTCTATTCAGAGTGCCATTGGTGAAGGCAGCACCTTTACGATTACGCTTCCCATTTATGAAACAGTAACGGCCGTTACCCCCCAACTAGAACTAGCCTAATCAAGTAACCTTTGATGATCCCCACCTATTTTGATACACTCCGCACTCGAAGTTGTCTACATACCCTGTCACAATTGGATTTTAATTTATGCCTACTCTAACTGATGCCTATATCGTCGTTGTTGAAGATGACCCGAATGCGCTGCTCGTCACCATGGATTTGTTACGGCTAGGTGGTGCGGATCAATGCTTTTCACGTAAATCAGCCGATGCCGCTCTTGAATTTGCAGAAAAACTGCCGCAAGTAGATTTGTTTCTTGTGGATATCAACATGCCAGGAAAAAGCGGCTTTGAACTGCTTGAAGCTGTCAAAAAACACCCCAAACTGCAAACCGCCAAAGTTGTTGCCGTAACTGCCGGTACATTTGAAGAAGACGTGCAGAAAGCACGGGAAGCCGGTTTTGATGGTTTCATCAGCAAACCCCTTAAAACAACTGTGTTCCCGTCACAAGTTCAACGAATTTTAGATGGGGAATCCATCTGGGATTGGCGCTAACTTCTTCACAGTTCACGCCGTGAACACACGCAGTGAACACACGCAGTGAACACATGCAGTGAACATACGCAGTAGACCTACGCCCGGCAAAAAGTGTATTGACATAAACAACGCAACTATTTGCTAATTCTTCACGCAATTTAATCTTTGGAGGTCTTTTGAAACGGCCGTTTCCACCCCATCCACATCGCGGCAAAAACATAGTCAGCCTGATCGGGTTGGCTCTCTTTTTCCTGCTGCTCATCTCAGGCTGTGGGCGAGGTAACGAAGAAACGCCACCAGAAGGCGATCCGAACGCGCCGCAACAACAGCTCGGCACCCTCGTTTGCAGCGAAGAATGCGCTGCCAGAGGCCAATGCGGCACCAGCGTCAGTAATAATCAACCCGTTATCCTGGGCCACCCTGACCACCCCGCCGTGCAAGATCATCAAATGACCTTCCCGGCTGAAAACACCTTGCCCATCATCGGCACCAAAGATGAACTCGTTCAAGTAACAGCAACCGGCGAGCAGTTTAACCACACATTTTTCTTGCTGCAACGAGAAGATGAACGCGTGGGCTGGGTAGCTGGCTGGTGTCTTAATCCCCAATAAATTTTATGAGCAATGATAATAACCCCCACATATTGAGTGAACTACTAGCCGCTCAAAACGCTGGCGAGACTGTGGTACTCGCTACCATTGTCAAAGCACACGGCTCCACCCCACGCCACGCTGGCGCCAAGATGATTATTTACGAAAACGGCCGTTCCAGCGGCACAATCGGCGGCGGCGAATTAGAAGCACGGGTACGAGAAATCGTCCAAAACGTATTTCAAGACGGCCAACCACGCACCGTCCCCTACTCCCTGGTAGACACCCAGCGTGGCGACCCCGGCGTATGCGGAGGCGAACTAGAAGTGTATTGCGAACGGTATCAGCCGCCAGCCACCGTGCTCGTCATGGGCTGCGGTCACGTGGGGCAAGCCGTCGCCAGCCTCGCCAAATGGATGGGCTACCGCGTAGTTGTCAACGATGACCGCGCCGAACTCGTTACGCCAGAAGTGATACCGGAGGCAGATGTATACGTCCCCGGCGGCATCGAAGATGTCTTAAACGCCACACCCATCACCCGCAGCACCTTTGTTGTTGCCGTCACGCGCAACGTGATGGTAGACCGCCAAATCCTGCCCGCCCTCGCCCGCTCTCCCGCACCCTACATCGGCGTCATGGGCAGCCGCCGCCGCTGGCTGGAAACGGTGCGCCTCTTGCAAGAAGATGGTTTGACCGAAGCGGAAATGGCTCGGTTTCACTCGCCCATCGGTCTGGAACTCAACGCCGAAGACCCGCACGAAATCGCCATTAGCATCATGGCAGAAATCATCATGCTGCGCCGTCAGGGAACAGGCAAGCGAATGAGCAATTAAAAAAGCTGCTACACAGAGCACACGGAGATTCACAGA